>CAYQMZ010000404.1:0-7186 GCA_964418725.1 uncultured Pirellulaceae bacterium | reverse complement strand
CATGGCAAACCTCTCGATCATCGACGCGATTGCTCTTGTCGCTTACGTCGCCGGCGTTGTGATGCTTGGCGTATGGCTTGGTCGAGGCCAGCAAGACGCAAAGCGTTACTTGTTGGGTGACAAACAATCTCCCTGGTGGGCCATCTTAGGTTCGATCGTTGCCACCGAAACTAGCACGGTCACGTTCTTGAGTGTGCCTGGCATTGCCTTTAGCGAAGGTGGTGACCTGCGATTCCTGCAGCTTGCCATTGGGTACATCGTCGGCCGCACGATCATCGTGTTTTGGTTGCTGCCACTGTATTTTCGCGGAGAGCTGTTTACCGCGTATGATCTGCTAAGCCATCGATTTGGCGAACCAACACGCAAAGCGGCATCGCTCATTTTTTTGGTCACCCGAAACTTAGGGGACGGACTGAGGCTTTTTCTGACGGCACTAGTCCTAGAAGCCACACTGGGCTGGCCGCTTCCTTGGTGCGTGTTTGCAATCGGTGTCGCCACGATTGTCTTCACGGTTTACGGAGGAATGAAATCGGTCATTTGGAATGACTGCGTGCAGTTGGTCGTCTACATGGTCGGTGGCCTGCTCGCGTTTGTCTTGATCACGAACAGGATGCCAGATGGCTTCACTGGTTTATTGGAATTCGCCAGCGAAACCAATCGGACCCGACTCTTCGACTTCTCAATGATGTCGTCAGAAGAGTTGCGACTGAACGATGCCTATACGTTTTGGGCAGGACTTATTGGTGGAGCGTTTCTGACACTGGGGACTCATGGGACGGATCAGATGCTGGTTCAGCGTGCCTTGGCGGCTCGTTCCCAATCCGACGCCGGTAAGGCGCTGATATTTAGTGGACTCGTCGTTCTGCTGCAGTTTGCGTTGTTCCTTTGGATCGGTGTCGCACTGGCACGGTTTTACAATCTGAATCCGCCGGAAGTCAGCTTCGCGAAAACGGACCGAGTATTCTCGACCTACATTGTCGAAGAACTGCCGGCGGGAATTGGACTGATTGGTCTACTGCTGGCGGCCGTTTTCTCTGCCGCAATCTCGACGCTTTCTAGTTCGCTCAATTCATCAGCGACCGCCGTTGTCAGCGACTGGATTGTTCCAGCCAAAAAGCAAGCGGGAACCGCAATCAGTGATGCGTCGATTGTGACAAGCAGTCGCCTGCTGACGATTGTGTTTGGAGTGATTCAGATCGGCATTGGCATTTGGGCAGCACGATGGAACGATGCCGTCGTAAGCAACGCGTTGGCGATCGCAGGTTTCGCGGCTGGCTTGTTGCTCGGTCTGTTTGCTCTCGGGACACTCATGAAGAGAGTCTCGCAACCGGCAGCACTCATTGGTCTGCTCGGCGGCCTAACGGTTCTGCTGGTGATCAAGTTTGGGATCACCTACTCACTTGCTTGGCCCTGGCTACCTGTGGTTGGGTCAACGTCGACGTTCATCATCGGTTTGGCGGCAGCAAAACTGTTTCAGCCGAACGAAATTCAGATCAATGCATAATCCGACTGACAGCGACATATCTATCACCGATGTTCCCATCGTCGCATTGGGTCTAATGAGCGGTACGTCCGCCGACGGTGTCGATGCGGCGATGATTGAGACCGACGGCCAAACCCACCTAAAGTTCATCAAGGCAATTACAGTGCCTTACGAACCAGCACTGCGTGAGTCGTTGCTGCAATTAGCCTGTAACGACGTATCACTTAATAACGTTGTGTCGATCGAGCGGCAAATGACGTTGGCTCATGTGGACGCGTGTCGTGAGCTGTTCCGTCAGACCGATTGCCTACCGGCGGTGGTTGGATTTCACGGTCATACGATTCGACACGAGCCAGAGCAAAAACAGACTTGGCAGATTGGTGACGCGAACTTGTTGTCTGAGCATGTCCGATGCCGCGTGGTCAGCGATTTTCGACGACGAGACATAGCAGCCGGTGGAGAGGGTGCTCCGCTAGCCCCGTTGTTTCACCGCGAACTCGCTCGCAGTGCGGCTAAGCCGCTGGTGATTTTGAATCTAGGCGGTGTGGCCAACATCACATGGCTTGGAAAGAATGACGCCATCTTGGCCGGCGATACTGGCCCAGGATGTGGACTGCTTGACGCGTGGATTGATGCACGTACGGGCGAAGCCTTTGATATCGATGGGAAGTTGGCGGCTAGTGGTACGCCCGACAACGCACTAGTGAACCGATTTTTGTCAGACTCATTTTTTCGGCGTCCGTTGCCCAAGTCCGCTGATCGTTTTCAGTTTCAGGTTGACGGAATCGAACAACTGTCCACGGCCGACGGTGCAGCCACACTCACGATGGCTACTGTCCGGTCGATCGTTCGCGCGTTGATCGACTTGCCTGAAACGCCTCGAAGTCTGTTGGTCACAGGCGGCGGTGCTCGGAATCCAACCATCATGCAGATGTTGCAAGAAGCCGTGCGTCATCACGCGTCGTGCGACGTGTCTTCGATCGAGTCTATTGGCATGCGAGCTGATTCCTTGGAGGCTGAGTGCTTTGCGTGGCTCGCCGTTCGTCGGTTGCGCGGTCTGGTGACGTCGCTGCCCGAGACGACCGGATGTGCGCACGCAACATGCGGTGGTCAACTCACCGCTTAAACGCAGTTCACTTCAGTCAACGTTGGGGCTCGCTTGGCGACGTTTGAAGCTAGAGGCAAGTTGCCGATTCTGCGGTTCAGCGAGCTTGGGGGATTAGCCTCCCAGGCTCGCATTCTCTGGCCGTGGCGGCATTCCGCGGTGCTGTTCGGGCGGCCTGCCAATCGGTTGGCACGAATGTTTAAACGTCCTATCCTGCTGTTTCATGGAACTTACTCGGTGCGTCATTTGTTTACCGATCTATGGCGGATCCGAAACCTCCGTCTAGTTTGGAACTTAACAGACTCTCTTTCTGTGACTCTGACACCGGAACGAAACCAGGCAGCAACGGATGTTTAAGAAGAGCCGACGCAGACGATTGAGTTCCGAAGCTTTGGAAGAGCGTTGCGTACTGTCTGCCTTGTCGATCGCTGACATCTCGGTTTCGGAAAGCGTGGGCACCTTTGCGGCAACCGTCGTTCTTTCCGAGCCCGTCAACTCGCCGGTGACATTTACCGTCGCGACTTCCGGCGGTTCCGCGACGGGTGGCCAAGACTATCGCATCGCATTCAACGACGGCGAAATCTCACCAGGTAGTACTTCGACGACTGTTGATTTCGTCATCTTGCAGGACACAAGAGTCGAGCCTGTCGAGTCGTTTTTCTTAAATATCTCCAGCCCCCGGAACGCAACCATCGCAGACGGGCAGGCACGCGTCTCGATCATTGATGACGATGGTGACCCAGTGCCAGACATCGAATTTCGTTCGATTGACGGCACTGGGAACAACCAAGAAGAACCACAGCAAGGATCAGCGAATCAGCAAGTAATTCGCTTTGGTTACCCCGCCGGCTATGCCGACATTGATCCGAGCGTTCCTGGTGACGAAGGCATAGGTGACGTGATCGCTGCGTCCAACGCGCCGAACCCTCGAACCATCAGCAATCAACTGATGGCACAGGACGAATCGATCCCCAACGCGCGTGATCTCAGTGATTGGGTGGTGCAATGGGGACAATTCTTGACGCATGAATTGGCTCACGTCGATTCCGCACCGGCCAACAATGTGCTGAGCGACGGGACCGTTGGCGATTTTTCGATTCCGATTCCGGATCCAAGTGATCTTCTGGGCCCCAACCCAATTGCCTTTAATCGCTCGGCCTTTGATCCTTCCACTGGCAATGGACAGCCACACCCGATCAACGGTTCCTCGATTAACCCACGGCAGCAAGTCAATGGAGTGACGTCGTATATCGACGCTTCGGTCGTATACGGATCGGATATCGATCGCGCAAATGCCTTGCGCACGTTTCAAGATGGTAAACTCAAAACGACGGCCAACGGCCGCCTACTGGGATTGAACGAGGGAGAGTTTACCGTTCAGAACGCGACACCGATCCCCGATGGCCAGTTGTTTTCGGCTGGTGATCTCAGGGCCAACGAGAACTTTGGGCTTCTTGCAACACAGACGCTGTTCGTTCGCGAGCACAACCGATTGGCGACGTTGATCCAACGGAATAATCCGTCATTGAATGACGAGCAAATCTACCAATGGTCGCGTCGAATTGTTGGTGCTCAACTTCAAAAGATCACGTACGAGGAATTCCTTCCTGCGGTTATGGGCGAGGTTCCGGGGGAAGATCCGACGCCTGCACCGGATCCCAACGACTATGACTATGACCCACAGGTGAAGGCAGCGGTTACGAATTCTTTTACGACCGCCTTCTTTCGCTTTGGGCATAGCATGCAGTCGTCCGACATGCTGTTAGTCAACGATGATGATTCAGTGCAAGGCTCTCTGTCACTGCGGGAATCGTTCTTCAACGTCGAATTGGCGAAGAACGATCCAATCAATATCGATCGAGCTTTGAAGGGGCTAGGCAGTCAAGTCGCGCAGGAAAACGACATTCACTTTGTCGACAATCTGCGCAACTTTCTATTCGGTCCTCCTGGAGCTGGCGGTATGGACCTGGCCAGCTTGGACATTCAACGTGGTCGAGACCATGGGCTGATTCCCTTCAACCAACTGAGGCTGTTTTATGGGCTCTCTGCCCTGGAGCAGCCTGGCCAAGGCGCACACCCGTTTTCGACGTTGACGTCTGACACAGATCTCCAAGCAAAGTTAGAGACCATCTACGGGGATGTTGATTCTGTCGAGGCAATCGTGGGTGCGATTGCTGAAGACCATGTACCTGGATCGAGTGTTGGCTCGATGGTCCGTGCTTCTTTGTTCGAGCAATTCTCACGTCTACGTGACGGAGATCGGTTCTTTTACACTGGCGATGAGGCCCTCGAGGATCCCATCGTAACGAACGTCATTGATTTTGATTCTGTGTCCCTCGCGCAGCTGATCAAGAACAACACGACGATCAACAACATCCGGGACAACGTCTTCTTCGTTCCGTCAGAACCTGATCCACCGACTCCCGATCCGCCGACTCCTGATCCACCGTCGCCCAGCGGAACCACTGCCTCTGCTTGGGCTCGTGATGTCACAGAAGTGCCAGAGAACATCTTCAGCGTTGTGATCGTCACGTATAAGGATGACGTGGCGGTGGACGCATCCGATATTGGCCAGGGTGATATCGAAATCGTGGCTCCGGATGGCACGATTTACGAACCTCGCTTCACGTCGAAGAGCAGTAGCGTTGATGCACCGTTCATTACTGCTGGCTATGCGTTCGATCCGCCTGGTGGAACGTGGGATACAACAGACAATGGGACCTATCAAGTTCGACTTCGTCCCGGACAAGTTTCAAATTCGATCGGAAGCTTCTATCGTCCGACGGTCATCGGCAGCTATGAAGTGGACATGCCGCCGGTGCCAGACGATCAGCGACCTATTGCGTCCGCGGCGTTCAGTGTCATCGACGAAGCCAGTCCGTTTCCACTTCTCGTTCCGGTCGTCTATGTAGACAACATCGGCATCGATGAGACAACCATCACTTCCAGCAACGCTCACTTGGCGAGCTCCGACGGTCGAATTCTTCGTCCAGTCGACTTCCATTTTGATCGCAGTGCGGGTGTGCCTTCGCCGGGAAACAACATCCCCACGACCGTCATCTACGAGTTTGAACCGCCGGGAGGAATGTGGGATGCGGCTGACAATGGTCACTTTCTGATTTGGGTCCGTCGCAATCAAGTCCGAGACGTCAATAACAACTCCGTGGACGTAGATCGCATCGGCAGCGTGACCTTCCGAATCGAAGAGGACAACGTCGCCCCCACTGCCGATGCAGATGCCTCTGACCTCTCCTTCCCAGGACCTTATCCTCAGAACATTGTTGTTGAATTCAGTGATGACATGTTGGTCGACGCTTCCACCGTTGGAGCCGGTGATATCACGGTGACGGCTCCTAATGGCACGACCTTTCATCCAACGTTCTTGTTCAGCACGCCTAGTCAGAATGCCAAGACGATTTCCGCTACGTACCGCTTGAATGCGCTCGGCGGCTCTTGGGATGCTGCTGATAACGGAAACTATCGAATCAGGATTGGTAGTGGGCAAGTCACGGATGTCTCAGGCAATGCGGTGCCGTCCGGACAAATAGGTTCGTTCCAAGTTAGCCTACCGGTACCAGATCGGGTTCGACCAACAGCCCAAGTAAGCGTCAACGACCTAACGCTACCTGGACTGTATACGCAAGAGATCGTTGTTCAGTTCAATGATAATGTGGCGGTTGATGCATCGAGTATCGGGTCAGGAGACATTACGGTTAGGGCGCCAAACGGAATTGATCTTCAAACCTCGTTCGTATCACGTTCGACCAACCAAGACGCGACTGCGATCTCAGCGACGTACCGTCTGAGCCCATAGGTGGCGACTGGGATGCCAGCGACAACGGAGTCTATGAAATCCGCATAGGCAACAGTCGGGTTACGGATACCTTTGACAATCCGGTAACGGCTGGTGTTATCGGCACATTCCAGGTGGAATTGCCAGTGCGTGAAGACAAGGTCTTCAAAGTACACAGTCCCTTGGTCACGGACGCGGGCCAACGGATCGTCCCCGTAGATCTTGATACCGATGGAGACGTCGACATCGTATCGGTGGGCAACGACGCTGTTCGCTGGTTCGAAAATGACGGCAAGAAACAGTTCACTTCACGAGTTATCGCCCACGATATTGCGGCGGTACAGGAAGTCTTCGCAATCGATGTGGACCGGGACGGCGACACGGACGTGTTGACGGCCAGCCAAGCCGGCCAAGTTCACTGGCATGAGAATCTAGGCACGCAGGATTTCACGACGCACTTGTTGTCCAGCAGTGCGAAACGGCCGAAGGCTATTAAGGCGGCTGATCTAGATCTCGACGGGGATGTCGATATCGCAATTGCTTCGGAAGAAAGACGCAGCTTCTTTTGGTTGGAGAATGACGGAGACAACCTGTCGTTCGTCGAACATGAGATTCAACAGCTACCGTACCCACATACTCCTGACGTGCTGGACGTCGTAGACATTGACCTGGACGGAGACCTGGATCTGTTGGCTTTGTCGGAGCAGCAAGGCGATCTCGGCTGGTGGGAGAACAACGGGCAGGGCGTTTTCACGCAGCGTTCGATGCTTCCCGTTCCCGTTGCCGACATGAAGGTCGTCGACTT
>CAYQMZ010000403.1:1117-7186 GCA_964418725.1 uncultured Pirellulaceae bacterium | reverse complement strand
GGATCGACTTGTTCGGGCTTTTCACGAAATCACGAAGCAATGCTTCATAACATTCGAAATAGCCTGCAACGGTTTCTTCGTCAAACAGCTTGGTGTTGTACTGACACTGGAATTCCACACTGCCGTCCGGCAAGATCACGCCGTTGATGAACAGCTCAAAGTTCTCGTATGCTCGCGGCTCGATGAAGATCTGCGTTTCCAGATCCGCGAACCCCAGCTCGTCACAATCGATCGCTGGATCCACGTTGAACATCAGCGAGAATATGGGCGGACGACTCGTGTCACGCGGCGGAGCGATTTTCTTCAGCATCGATCCGAACGTGTACTTTTGATGGTCCAGCAGATCCAACATGCTGCCACGAACTTGCTTCGCATAGTCCAGCATTGGCATCGCGACGTCGACCGTTTGGCGGAACGGAATCGAGTTGACGCAATGCCCAATCAGGTCTTGCTGATCGAGAGCAGCTTGTCCCGCGGTTGGAATTCCGACCACCAAGTCATCCTGTTGCGTGACTCGGGCCAAGAACGCCTGAAAACCGGCCAGCATCGTGTTGAATAGGCTGCAACCGTTCTTTGCACCGATCTTTTTTAACTCACCGATCAACTGCACGTCGATCGTGTGATCAACGCGTGCCGCATCAAACGTCTTCAGTGGTGGACGCGATCGATCTGTCGGCAACTCCAAAACAGGGATGTTGTCTTGGAACTGGCTCACCCAAAATTCTTCGTCCGCCTTGCCTTCGTCGCTTTCGTGGTACTCCGCCATCGCGGCAGAATAGTCACGATACTGATTGGCGGGCGGCAAGTTTGGCTCGGTGCCACTGATCTCAGCCGAGTAAAAGTGACCGAAATCGCGTAAGAAGACCCACAGCGACCATCCGTCCATAATCAGATGGTGTGCCGTGAAAGTGATCAAGTAGTTGTCAGCCGCGCGACGTTGGATTCGCACGCGAAGCAGCGGACCATTTTCAAGGTCAAATGGTGTGCGGCCCTCTGCTTGGACGGCGTCCTCGTAAGCTTGACACTGATCCGTTGCCGGCAGGCCGGTCCAGTCATCTTTGGTGATTTTTGGCTCGAGGTGCTCGTGAACAATCAGCTGTTCGCCGGCGCGGTCCACGGTCGCTCGTAGAAGTTCGTTGCGTTGTACGACTTTGCCAAGTGCTCGAGTCAACGCCGCCTCGTCTACGTTCCCTCGCAACTCGATAGAACTACATTCATTGAATGCGCAACTGGCTTGATCGGAAACCTGGCTTAGCAGCCAAAGTTCGATCTGTGCCTCGGTCAACGGAAATGTGCTGGTGCGTTCGAGAGTTTGCGTTGTCATGATTCGAATTGCGTTGCGCGTGATGGGTTCGCGAAGTCTTGTGTACTTTGAGTTACCGCTGCGGCCTGTTCACGATGACCGCAACGGCTGGCTGGAAGTTCCGTTTAGTTGGGGGCTGGAACCTGGATGAACTGTCCCGGGTTCTCAGCATCCGGAACGAACCAGGCTGGATTGCCTTGCCGGTCTTTGCCGAGCTTTGCGTTTTCGTTAGAAACAGCGGGCGTTTCAGAGAACTCACCATCCTTCGGCAAGAAGCCGTTGGCCTGCATGTCGATTACGGTTTCGCGGAACGCCCGGACGATCTTGTCGATGTCTTCATCCGTGTGCGACAGCGTGAGTAAGCACGGTCGGTGATCCCAGATGTGAATGCCCCGTTGTCGCAATGACGCAAAGAACACCTCGCCATAGGGAAGCTCATTTTCGAACTGCACTTTGAACAGCGATCCAAAGTGAGCAAAGAACAGCGGAGCTTGTAGTTCCGTGAGGATCTGATTCACTTCACGAGCCAAGCGATCCGTGAGTCCATTGATGCGGACATAGATCGTGTCTTTTTCGTCGCGAATGTAAGTCAGGATGCGTTTTGCAGCAGCCATCGTGACCGGATGCCGAACGAACGTACCGGCGAAGTAGGTCATGCCCGCTTCCGGCTTACTTTCGTCACCGAATTCCCAATAACCGCCGTCCAAGCCGTCCATGTACTTGGCCTTACCGGCCAACATTCCAATTGGCTGGCCACCTCCAACAATCTTTCCGTACGTCGCCAAGTCGGCTTCGATACCAAAGTATTCCTGAGCACCGCCCGCCGCGATTCGGAAGCCAGTGATGACTTCGTCGAAGATCAGAGCCGCGTCATTGTCTTTCGTCAATCCGTGAAGTTTGTGGAGGAAATCGGCTGGTTGGAATTCAGGCCGACGACTCTGTACCGTCTCAACAACGATCGCAGCGATTTCGTCGATTCGCTCTTCAATAATTCGGAGCGACTCTTCGGTGCCGTAGTCCAAGATCAATGTGTTGTCGACGTGCGAAGTCGGAATCCCAGTCGCCGCAGGGAAGCTCTTCAGCTTCTTGCTGCCGCGAACAATCACTTCGTCCAAAATGCCGTGATAGTCGCCGTTGAACATCACGACCAAGTCGCGTCCGGTTGCATTGCGGGCAAGTCGCGTTGCTCCGAGTACAGCTTCACTGCCCGTGTTTGCAAACGCACATCGTTCGGCACCCGTCAGTTCGCAAAACAGTTTGGCCACTTCACCGGCAAGCGGAGTCTGTGGACCAATTTCGTAGCCGATAGCCAGCTGTTCTTGCATGGCTTCCACCATGAAGTCCACCGTATGCCCGACAAAGTTGGATCCGAACCCACAGGTCACATCGACGTATTCATTCCCATCAATGTCCCACAAGTAGGCACCCTTCGATCGCTCGGCGACAATCGGATACGTCATCTCCTTGAGCGTCGGCTTGAACCCGGAAACAGTTCGCGGATCAGCCATATACTTGCGGTGTTTTTGAGCGTAGGCCTTCGAAGAAGGCGTCTTGGCCACATACTGATCGATGAAGTTGTTCAACGCAGTTTGTTGTGACGGGCTCAATTCGTCGCTGGTCAGCGTAACGCGTGCCCCAGCTCCGAAAGTCTTCTTTTTAGGCGTGTCGCTCGACGCTTTCGAATCGGTGGAAGTGCTGACGGTCGAACCAGGGTTTGCTGGGGACGCTGGCTCGACGGTGGCAACCGGTGCTGGAGCTTCTGCGACGATCTGCTGTGTGGCTTCAACCGGATTGGCGACGGCATTAAACGGAACCGCAGCCTGACTTACTGGCTGCGTCCCCGCGATGAAGTTGCCTGATGCACCCAGCAATTGCAATTGCTGCTGCATGACCTGCAATTGGGTTTGAATGATTGCCTGAGCCGCGTTGTCGGTGGCGACAGGCGTAATTGGCTGAATAGGAAATCCGCCAGTTGCTTGCGGCACTGCGGGTGTTGCGGCACTGACAACAGGCGCCACAGCCGGTGCAGCGGCGGTGGCTGCAGGCGCGGCGGCTACGGGAGCGGCGGCAACGGGTTCACTAGGTGCCGGAGCGGCGACTTCCACTTCTTCGACAACATCGACGAATTTGTCCGCCGCAACTTCCCCGTCCAGAAACTCGACCAAGCTTGGAATCGTCGGCAGACCTTCCAACAACTGGCGGAAGGATACGTTGACTCCTAGCTCACGCTTGATCGCGGCCGCCGTTTGCGTCAGCACCAACGAATCCATCCCCATTTCGAAGAATGTCATCGAAGGCTCGAAATCGGCCAACTCGATTCCCGAAGTGTTTTCGAGGATCTCTTCAACGGCTTCACGAATCTGGTCTTGTCGCGTGACAGTCACTTTTTTCTCTCTTGTGATGATGGGAGTCGTTGGTTGTACGGCGTTCGTTACGGGTGGTTGAATCGTTGGAGTTCCGACCGCTCCGCATGGAGACGGTGTGGCCGAAGTCTGCGGCGTGTTCGCACACGTCGGCTCAGCAGCAGAAGGCGAGTTCGGCGCTACGACCTTCGGCTCAACAAAGTGTCGTTCACGCTGGAACTGATACGTTGGAAGCGTGATTTTGCTGGGCCTCGAAGACTGACAGATCGCAGCCTGATGGAATGCCTGCCAGTTGATTTCCTGCCCCAACATCCAAAGCTGTCCGACGGCTCCAAGGATGGCGAACCATTCGGCGTTGTCTTCGGCGTTGTCCGTCAGCGAAGCAATTGTTCGCTGTGTCTTTTTGTCAGTCGCGTGTTGTCGCGCGAGTGTAGCCAATGTCCGGCGAGGGCCTAGCTCGATAAGTACACGCGACGGATCGTCGGCCCAAAGCTGTTCGATTGCTTGCGAGAACGCGACCGGTGCTCGCATGTGTCGCGCCCAGTAGTCCGGGTCGGTTGCCAGCTCTGGGGTCATCCAGGCTGCGGTAACCGTTGACATCACAGGCTTGTCAGGAGCTCGCAGTTCGATGTTGGAAACGAACTCACGGAATGGCTCGACAATGTCGTCCATCATCGGCGAATGGAACGCGTGGGACGTGTGCAGTTCTTTGCAAACAATGTCTTTCGCATCGAGACGTTGCCGCAGTTGCTCGATCACTTCATCTGGACCTGCCACAACACAAAGCTTGGGACCGTTATAGGATGCGATCGCCAATTGATCGCAATCCATCTGCTCCATTTCCGGCAGCACGTCATCAGCAGGAGCTCGAACCGACAGCATTGATCCGCCCGGCAAGCTTTGCATCAGCCGACCGCGTTCGGCTATTAGCTTGAGTCCATCTTCCAAGCTGAAAACACCAGCCAGACAAGCAGCGACGAACTCGCCAATGCTATGTCCAAGTAACATGGTTGGTTCGGCGCCCCACGATTGCCACAACTTCGCCAACGAATAGCCAACGCAGAATATCGCCGGTTGCGTGTACTGAGTTTCGCGAAGAATTCGAGCGGCCGCTTCGTCGCCACCTTGCTGTGGATACAGCACGTCTCGCAAATCGCGGCCAAGCAACGGTGTCAGCGTCTCGCAACACTCGTCCATCGCTTGGCGGAAGACTGGCGCGTCGTCGTAGAGGTTCTTTCCCATCCAGACGTATTGCGAACCCTGCCCCGGGAACATGAATACGACCTCACGCGGGCTGCCGTTGAACTCCGCCGCGGCGTACGTCGGAGGATTCTGCTTTTCGAGGACTTCTGACAGTCCGGTTGTAGAATTGGCAATCGCAAAGGCCCGATGCGGGAACGCGGCACGCGACGTTTGCAGCGTGTAGGCCACATCGCTGACATCCACGTCATTTCCTTCAATGTATTCTCGAAGCACGTTAGCGAACTCGTCTCGAGCCGGCTGCGATTTCGCTGAAAAGGGAACGAGCTGCGGAGTCGACTGCCGTCCATTGGTCTCCGAGGTATCAGAGGTATCTGACTCGGCCACCGTCGCACAACTCGCAACGACCGGTGCCTCTTCCAATAGGATATGTGCATTGGTTCCACCGACACCGAACGAACTGACAGCCGTTCGTCGAGGTTCATCCTTCCGAGGCCATCGCTTCAATTCATCACAAACGAAGAACGGACTATCTTCGAAGTCGATCTGCGGATTTGCGTTTTGGTAGTGAAGCGTAGGCGGAATCTGCTCGTGATGCAGTGAGAGCGCACACTTGATGAGGCCGGCTGCTCCCGCCGCGGCCACGGTATGCCCGATGTTGCTCTTTACGCTGCCAATCGCACAAAACTGTTTCTTGTCCGTTTGAGCTGAGAATACCGAACTCAATGCTTGGACTTCGATCGGATCGCCGATGGGAGTCGCAGTCCCATGTGCTTCGACATACTCGATTGTCTCGACGTCGATGTCTGCATGAGCCTGGGCCATCGCAATGGCGCTGGCTTGGCCTTGAATGCTGGGGGCCGTAAAGCTGGCTTTTTCGCCGCCGTCGTTGTTGATTCCACTGCCCTTGATCACGGCATAGATTCGGTCGCCGTCGACAATCGCATCTTCGAGTCGCTTGACGACAACCATGCCGACGCCATCGCTAAACAGCGTGCCGGCCGCCTTTTCATCGAAAGGTCGGCAGTGACCGTCGGGCGACAAGATGCTGCCGGTTTGGTGCAGGTGTCCGGAATTCTGTGGGAACGTGATGGATGCTCCGCCCGCCAAAGCCATGTCACAGTGACCTAACGAAAGACTGTTGCAGGCTTCGATGATGGCCACCAGCGATGTTGAACAGGCGGTATTCACGTTGACCGCTGG
>CAYQMZ010000403.1:0-1107 GCA_964418725.1 uncultured Pirellulaceae bacterium | reverse complement strand
TTGTAAACCCCCATTTGGAACTCGCCGGTCAGTTCGATCAGCTCGGGGTTCGTGAGAATGTTCTTGGTGAAGTAGGTATTGCTGTAGGTTCCCGCCCAAACGCCGATCGTTCCCGAGTAGGAATCCGGAACGCAGTGCGCATCCTCGAGAGCCGACCAGGCAACTTCGAGCATCACCCGTTGCTGTGGGTCGATGTACTGTGCTTCCCGCTTGTTCATCGCGAAGAACTGAGCATCGAATTTATCGGCGTCATCGACGATCCCACGAGCGGCTACATAGCTTGGGTCGGATGTGGCGGAATCGGGCAATGTCGAATCGAGTTCTTCGGCTGAGAAGAACGTGATCGACTCTTTGCCTTCGCAGATGTTCTGCCAGTACTCGACAACATCTTTCGCGCCAGGGAATCGGGCGGCCATCCCGACAATTGCGAACTCGTTGGATGCACTTCCCCCCGTTCGCTTCTTGCCAAAAGCCTTCGATTGCTGGGTCTTCGATTCTGAATACGCGATTAGTTGAGAAATCGTCGGATTGTCGAACAGCTCGGGAGCATTCAGTTTGATGCCCAAGTCGGCTTGCATGCGGGCGATTGTCTTCAGTGCCAGGATGGAATTGCCACCGATTTGGAAGAAGTTGTCGTTCACACCAACTCGATCCAACTGAAGGATTTCCGTCCAGATGGCCGTTAGTTGCTTTTCTTGTTCAGTTCGAGCTCCAACGAATGGACAGAGGTCCGGACGAGTCAGTGACGGTTTCGGCAACGCCTTGCGATCCAGCTTCCCGCTTGGTGTTTGTGGAAACTGATCCACTACCACCAACGCACTGGGAACCATGTAATCGGGCAGTTGTTCTTCAGCCAACCGCCGAACGTCCGCTAGGTCAATGTCCCGATCGCCGGCTGGCATCAAATAGCCGACAAGTCGTTTGTCTCCAGGCACGTCTTCGCGAACCGTCGTCGCCGCACGTCGCACGCTTTCGTGCGTGGCCAGCAACGCTTCGATCTCTTCTAGCTCAATACGGTGGCCGTGCAGCTTGACTTGCGAATCGATTCGCCCCAAGCACTCCACCATCCCGTCGGGAGTAAACTTCGCCAGATCACCTGTGCGGTAG
>CAYQMZ010000402.1:0-7192 GCA_964418725.1 uncultured Pirellulaceae bacterium | reverse complement strand
GGTGAAGTGAGGAAGCGAGCAATCGACGTACTTGTGGGTAATGACAAGGTAGGAAACGGACCTGCGAATCAAACGAATTAATGACTCAGGACACTAGGATCGACCGCAGTTACTCGACCGTGGAACGGGTTGCGAAGACCAGTCCTGCGGCCAAGCAGACCAAGCTTGCCAAGACACACAGTGTTCTGCCGACTGGCGTGCGGTCGACTGGTCGGAATTTCAAATCTAGTTCCAGCGGAGCATTCTCTGCGACTTGTACGCTTCGTTGGAATTCATAAACAGCACCTTCCTCCGGCAGACTAATCACGATTGCCCGCGGCGGCGGCTCGGTTGTTCGCTGGTGGCGAACTAGGCGTCCCGCAATTTGCTGCAGTACGGCGTTGTCTTCGGTGGTATTCCCACGCAACAGCTGACTCAGTTGTTGCGGACGAAAGTTCAGTTGATCCTGTTGCAGGATAGGATTGCCGGCGGCAGCCTCTCGCAATTGCTGGTTGTCGATGACCTGTGTGTTAGACAGATCATTGCTCAAATACAGCCGTTGGCGTCGCGTGTTTAAGCCCACGATCGCCTGCTGCTGCTGCAGGTTTTCAAGCTGGACTCGGGCGTCTTCGTTCGAAGCAGCGTCCAATGCGTATTGGTTGGCAACGTTGCTAAGTGCCCAGCGTGCTTTTGTCTGTTCGCCTCTTTGAAGAAACTGATTCGCCTGGACAAGCAGTTGAGTTGCCTGCTGTTTCTGTTGCTCGCGAGCGCCACGCCCCTTTGCCAAATAGGACACACGGTCGTAGTCGCGAGTCTGCGATTGTCCCACCAATTCCAAATTGCCGTCGTCACTGGCAAGCTCGAAGCCCTTCGGCGCGATGACCTTCCAAGAGATGTTCTCTAGCGGAACGTTCAGTTGTGGGCTGATCAGGTTCAATCGACTAATTCGCCGCCCGCGGACAGCGTAAACGAACCGAACGGTCGCTGTTCGATCGTCGATCCCTGGCAAGATATAGAACTGCCATGCGTTTCGGGCACCGCCCTTTCGTATCGAGTTGACGCTTTCTCCATTGACGAAAATGCTAAACAGGTCCCCTCCTGTCGGCAGTCCAACACTTAGGCTGCTACGTTGGATGACTTCCAGGGTCAATTCAACGGAGGTCAACTGGTCCCCGCTTGGCGACAATACAGTGGTGATCAGCCCGTTGGTTACTCGCAGTTTCAAAGCGTCGGCCACTGAATGACGAGTTGCCTGAATGGTCAGCGACTTTTGCGGAGTGATGGTGCGGAAGGTTAGTGTTGGCGCATTCCGATTTCCAGCGTCGCGCAAAACCTGCGGAACAGAGCTCCAATCAATCGACTGCCAGCCTTGGTCGACCGTATCGGAGGCTAGTTCGAATCTTCCGCCGGCTCGAACGCCAAAGTAGTAAGCCAGTTGTCGGGCCTGTGGGAAAGTGGCTGGCGTGAGTGACTCAGAGTCATTCGGGCGATCTCCGCGTCGTTCGTATTCGATCCGGAAATCAACCTTTCCAACAATGCGGCGTTTGAATCGAACTTCCCAAACGTTCGAATTAGCCGTCCGTACGAAATCACTCACCACGTTGCCGGTGGCTCGAAGCGTCTTAATTACGTCAGCGTCCGAGAGCGGAAGTTCAACTTGCAGGGACCGAATGGACGCGTTTTGCACGCGGAAGTTCGCCAAAATCGCGGTACGTGTTTGCCCTTCGCGTAACGTCACTTCGTGAAGCACCTGCCCCGTGATCCAGGGATCCAGTTTTTCAATTCCAAGCGTCAGTTGCCATTCGCGCTGAAGTAGTCGGAACGCCTGTGCACCTTGGCCTTTGCCACCGACGGCGCGTGGATCTGTTTCCGAAACGTTCTCTCGTTGTTCGGTGCGAAGTCGGATTCCCGTTGTCGGCTGAATCGTTAGCTCACCTGTCTGTCGCGTTGCTTCATTCAATTCGAAGCGGGGAACCTTCCAACTCTGGTCATCAGTCGGGGCCTGCGTAGTTAGCGTGAGCGAGAAGTTCTGCGTGCCAATCGTTTTACCGTTGAGATGCAAAACGATGGTCCGCTGATCGTCTTCGGACAACTCGGACCAATGGTGCAACGATGGTCCAGTTAAGGATTCGACTTCGAAGTTGTCAGGCAAGGGGAAACTCAATTGGAACAGGCCAGCTCGAGTAATTTCCGCCGCGAAGTTGATGCCCAACACGACGCGTTCGTCACCCAAAGACAGCACCTGCTTGCTAAATACGCGAACTTCCGGTGCCACGGGAGCTACGCGGACGGCCAATTCGCCACCATCTTGCCCATAGCGATAAACGCGGTGCAGCGTTGTTCCTTTGTTTGGCAGTAGTCCAGCGTCAAAGTCACTCAGGTTGACGGCAGACATGGTGGTCGGCGTGACCGATTCTGGCTGCGCGTCGGGGCCGAAGGCAACCGCCAGCAATCCTACTTGTCCGTTCGCATCGGCCACCTTCATCGGCGAAAGTGTTAGGTCAACGGGCAACGTTTCGAGCCCGCGTTGCGTTTCGATTTGGATTTCAAAGGTTTGCGACTGAGCGGGTTCGATTTCTAGTTTTAGTCGGCCGCTGTCGGCATCGAACTGCCAAGAGCCGACGGGACCATGCACGTCGCTGACAGTGAGTCCGGTGGGGACCTGGACTGTCAGTTCGCTAACGAGCCCTTGAGAGGTACGTATTTGCAGTCGATGTCGACCGTTAACCACGCCGGGGCCCGGCAGGTATAGATCCGAAGCTTCCACGAAGAATTGGGTTTGCTCTGCCGCAACGTCTCGTGCGCGCGGTCGCAACATCACGTTGGCCTCGCCCAGTCCAAGTAATACTTTGGCGTGCGTGATCGTATCAGAATCGATAGGCTCGACTCGAACAGCCCGATCACTGGTTACCTGCCATCCAGCTTTGTCATATTGCACTTCGATTTCTTGGACGGATGCCAAACCTGTGAGAACAGGTACGCCGTCGGTTGGGCGTAGGCCTTCGATTTGGTATTTGAAGGTCGCGGTGTAGGATTTTAGATCGCCCACATCTTCGAGCGACGAACTTGGGGCGTCGTTTTCGGTGTCGGCGTTCTCGGCATCGGTAGAGGCTGGCACATCCAACATTGGAATCGTGACGACGTAAGCTAGTCCGCAATCGGGTACGTTCGTCTTGGTCAGTCGCAAGCCGTCGCCCTCGAACGAAGACAAGACTGCCGGAGCTTGGAGCAGCAAAAAGCGATCGCCGGGGCGACCAGAAAACTTGGCCGTGCCAGTTGCGTCCAGTCGAGCATTCGCATGCTCGATTTTCCACTGCTGACTCAGGGAGTCGGCCGCCTCGAAGCCACTTGGCATTGCTGCTCGAGCTTCATTACCCCAAGCGACTAACGACAATGCCATCGCCAAAATGGTCGTCATCACAACTCCGGTTCCTCCCGCCTCGTCGTCTGGTGGGTTTGCAGGATTTGCCTTCTCAGATGTGTCTGGCTGGCTCGCCGCTGCTTCCTGCTCAGCACGACGACGTGCTGCTGCTTCGCTCAACTCTTGGATGAGAACTCGCAACGTGGGGATGATCGCGACAAGCAGAATCACCAAGCTCAGGAATCCAAAGAAAAAGGCTGCCCCGTCGCGATGGAACAGCAGGCCAAGTCCGACTAGGAAGAAGCCTGCAAGCAGATCCACTCGCTGCCAGTCGAACATTGAACCAACACGCGTCGATATCGACGGATTGTCACTATCCAATTCATTGACCGGGACATCTGCCTGAGTATCACCGACTGCGGAATCATTGGCTGCGGAAGCGGAAGCAGTTGGAGTCCGTTCTCGCGTAGTTGCGTTCTGGCGACGACGTAATGCCCAAACGACCAATGCCGCTCCCGTCGCGACCAAGAGAATTCCGAATAGCGAATAGTTGACCCACCAAAGCGGCGAGTTCTTGACTTGTAACTCCACGAACTCGCCAGCCGCAAGGATCGGCAGGTTCAGCTCCAACGGTGAAGTTGGACCGCGTTGCCCCAAAGCGTAAACAGCGTTGTATAGAGACACCACGACCCCCGCGACCAGGCCGCATACTGCGAGCGGACGCCATTGACTAAACCTTGCGAGCCACACGCCGGCAAGCGTCAGAATTCCGATTGCAACAAGCGCGGGCAGACCCCGCAGTGCCACCCAATTGAAGCCAGAGGGGCGCAGCACTGGTTTCGTCGGAGACACTGTTCCTCGTGCTGGTACGAGCACACGATGTTCGTCGCCGGCGATATTCCAACGTGTTTTCAGGACCGGTGCGTCGACGACCGGCAGCGTCAACGTCGCGCGAAAGCGACTTGTCTTCGGCTTACCTAGCCGCAGCCGGACTTCTACCGGGTCGTTCGGATCGACGCCGCCGGGCAGCGGTATCAGTGTCGCGTCACTGGTTTGTCTCGCTGTGACAGGACGACCGTTGACGGTAGTTTCCCAAAGTCGTACTGGCTTTGCGGGTAACTTGATTCTCAGTGAACGTTGGCCGCGTGATTTGACATAGTAGAGTACGTCCGTCACCAGTTCGCCGTCAGCAGAAACTCGACTGTTGGCCTCCGAGAATTCCACGACTTGCGGCGCCGTCGTTCCTGGCTCGAACCAGTTTACTGCTAGGCTCAATTGGAATGGTCGTTCTGTGTATTGCCAAGTTCCTAGCGACGGAGCCGTTGCAAGCAATCGAAATTCGGCTGGCAACTCTAACGGGTCCAACTTCAACAAGTCGTCCGTGGCTTCTGTTGATACTTCGACCTGCATGGGACTGACCAGTTGGATGTATCCACGCTCGCTATTGACGTCCAGCGGTGTGATTTGACCAATCTTGAACGACTGCTGACCCGCGTCAGGTTTCTCCTCGTAGGTTACAAGCAACGTGTACGGCCCCATGACGCCTTGGTGAAGTGAAACGACCAACCCGTCCCCGTCGCGACGCCATGTGCGAATGTCTTGCCCCTCGATCATCACGTTCCCCAACTCCTCCGGCACCGTCACACGCCATTCCGATACTGGGGCTCCCGTCACGAAATAGTTGATGAGGGCACTGCCGTAGATCGTTTCCTGGCTGAGCGAGTAGAGATGGAAAACGTCAGACTGCACGCTGCGTTGAAGTCGTTCAACGGTTAACGTTGCTGACCAGGCTGGTTCGCGAATGCGAAACGCTTGTTGCAAATTGGGGTGCGGCTTGGGGAAGTAGGACAACGGCCGATCGTTAAGCCCCTCGAGAGTCGCATCGTTTTCGTCAGCAGAAATGCGGAAGCCGGCGGCTCCAATCACACCAATGTCACCTCGGACCGATTTTGCATCGGGGTAATCCAGTCGAGGCAATATCCAATTCGATGCCGCGTTTGCGGGTTGGTTTTCCGATTCGTTCTTTTCCAGGTGCAAGCTGACGAGCTGCCGGCCAACCACGTCTTGGCTGAAAATGACCTTCAGGTTTCGGCTGCCGTCTGCAGCTTGACTGGCAATCACATAGTCAGCCACGGTCGATCCGCTGACGGAAACCACCGAGTGATCCGCCGGAATCAACAAGTCCCACTCACGGATGGCAGCCTCGCGAATGTCCAGTTCTATGTCTGCGCGAATTACTCGATCCGTTTCGGTCAATTCGTAGAGGAGAACTTGCGCGACATTGATTTCAGGTTGAATACGATCGGCGACAATCGTGAACTCATGATCCGCCGACGGAAATCGATACACGAAGGTTTGATTACTGCGTAGCGGTGAAGATGTAACGGCGGCTTGTTTTTTCTGAGTCTGATTCGCTTCACCGGGGAACTGATTGGGTGCCAACTGGGTCAACCCAACGAGGCCAACCGTTTCCAATCGCACGGCGCCAGAGTTTCTGATTCGCAGATGTCCTGAGTGACGGATGGCTCCGACCGGATTCAGACGCAAGCCTTCCACTCGGACAGGAAAGGCACCGACGGGGGTCTGGCTGCGAATGGTGACTTGATGGGAACCTTTCAATGGCTGACTGAGGGTCGCTTCCAGTTGGCGAGCTTCGCCTTCACCTGTGACTTTCCAGGACAAGATGTTCTCGCCACGCACATCCAGGATCTCGCCAGGGCCATCGAGTTCCATCTGAATTGAGTTCAGTTCACCTTGAAGGACTTGGTAGACGATCGAGTGCTCCTGCCGCAGAATTCCAGCGCCAACCATTGCTTCGATACGAGCCGTCGTGCGAAAGAACAGCTTTCCTTCGCTGGCTTCTTTGATCGGCTTCCACTGCATCATTGCCCGCCCACTTGCAGGCAGGAAGCCAACCCATTTGTCACCGTCGCGAAGCGGCACGATCGCATCTTGGTTTCGTTGAAACGCCAAGTTCTCGTCGAGGCCGGCGATCGATACGGGGACGACCGCCCCTGCGGCGACGGTGAAATCGAATGATCGCCACGCGGATTTGTTGGCGGCCAGGTTGGCTGCGAAGTCAACGGCTACGGGAAACGTGCCGGTCTTCAGAAAGATCAACTTGTAGACGGAACGATTCCCTGACTTTGCCAAACGAAGCCGATAGGCGTCGCTGGACGGGACGCTCATGACGGCTGCGTTGCCCGACAGAATCGTGATTTCGGCATTGGGTTCAGTGACCTGCGCGGTAGCTTCTAGTCGAAATGTTACTGACTTGTTCTCTGCGTGCAGCGTTCCGGTCAGTGAAGTCGCATCGAGTTCTACAGGTGCCTGGGCTGCTCCGTTCCGAGTCAGTTCCAGTTCGATTTTGCCGCCAGTTGCCGTTTGGAATTCGCGGCTACGCTGGCCCACACCAAGCGGCGAGAAGCCCTCCACGGCCAACACATCGCCGGACACTTCTTTCGCCAGCGTTAGTTTGACAGTCGAGTTGAAACCAACAGCTTCCCCTGGACCCAGATGTGTAAACTCGCGTTTCGTCGGCAGCTTGAATTCGGCGGACTCGATTTCGATTGTCGCGTCGAGGGCCCGCGTTTTCTCGTTGGGGTGTATGTCGAGAAAACGCTTCGAGCCCTCTTGGCGAACGGACCACGATTGAATGCCTTCGTCGCGGACTGCTGTAACACGCCCATCGCCGTATAACGCAAAGCTGAGGGTTTTGGCTTGTCCCTGTACGATCTTTGCATTCAGTTTGATCGTTTGCTCAATTCGATTCGCGTTGATTGTGGCGTGTGCTGTGGCATTTCCTGTGAAGAAATCGGGAGGCGCCTGTGTATCGGTATGAGCCTCCAAGAT
>CAYQMZ010000401.1:0-7210 GCA_964418725.1 uncultured Pirellulaceae bacterium | reverse complement strand
TGTTTGCCGGCTTGATGTCTCGATGAACGAGTCCTTGTGCGTGTGCCGCCGACAGACCCGCGGCAACCTGTACTCCAATTCTCAGCGTATCCTTCACATTGAATTCGGCTGGTGTGTTTCCTGTCGGCCCCTTCGACCTGCGCTGATCAAGATGATCTTGAAGGGAACCGCTTATGTAGGGCATCACCAGGTACGGCAGGTTCTTGAATTCTGACACGTGATGAATTGCGATCACGTTGGGGTGGATCACGGATGCAGCCGCTTGTGCCTCGCGAGAAAAACGATCGCGTGCTGACTGCGTTGCGGCCAAGTGAGGGGCGAGCAACTTGATGGCGACAAACCGGCGCAGAGCAGGCTCATAGCCCTTCAAAACAACGGCCATTCCGCCATAGCCAATAGCTCCATGGACTTCGTAGTGATCCAGCCGCCCGAGCATGTCTGGCTGATCCGACGGCGAGAGCAGTTCCAACACACGCAACAGGCCATCATGCTGGATGTCAGTCCGCGTATCATCTTCGCTGGCGATTCTTGTCGGACTAAAAGTTGTCGTCAGCGCGTCGACCTGTTCGTCCAATTCGTCATCGGTGAGAAACTGTTTCGAATGGCCCCACCACTCTTCCCCCAAGTCTTCACGAATTCGACGCTGACAATCGACGCAGGTATCCAGGTGGCTCAACAACCAATCTTGCTCTTCCGGACTGCAGGACTGGTTCAAATATCGCTGGATTAGCTCTGAGTTACATGTCGAACCCGTCGGTCCTGGCTTTGGGTCATTCACGTCCCGCTGCCCTCCTGCAATCGCGTCAATTGCTCAACGCGCTGCTTGATTCGTCTCAGTACACGACTGCGAGCTGCGTATACCGTCCCGACAGATTTCTGAAGTTCCTTTGCGACCGCGGCGATTTCTCGTTCCTTGACCGCTGTTTCCCAAAAGGCCGCCCACGTCGCCGCATGGAACTCGGGACGCACATCCTCCGCTGCTCGCCGGAACTCGGCCCGTTGGTATTCCCATTCCAATGCCTTCTGTAGCTCCTCTGTTTCGGCTCCATCATCCAGCGCAGACATTTTCTGAAATGCTGACGTGCCGCCCGACGCTTTCGCTTTTGGTTGCCGCTGCACAGAATTGATCACCGCGTTCTTCGTCACCGTCAACAACCATGCACGAAAGGAACCGCGACTCTCATCAGCCTCCCACTCTCCCATTGCACGCGCGGTCGCCAGAAAGACACGCTGAGCCACGTCTTCTGCGTCGGCGGGCTGCAAACCACGTCGCAGTGCAAATCGAATTACCGCGGGGCGATAGATGGAAGCGAACTCTGACCAAGCGGCACTGTCATCGACGCTGCGAACGCGCTGAATCAATGACTGCCGCGTGTCAGGAATCTCGCTCATCTACCATTTCTTTGCAAACAGTTTGGGATCGACGCGATACGTGTGCTCCTCGATTGCATCGGCAGCCAAATTGATCGCGTACTTTCCTTTTTTCCAAGCGGTCGGTTTGTTGTCAAGTTCAACACCTTGGATGTAGCCTGTACTCTCGTGCCAAACCTTCAACGTCAGTTTCCCCGACGGCAGATTTTTCAACTCGAACTTTCCATTCTTGTCGGTTACCGCCATGTACGGGTGATCTTGGACAAGGATTTTGGCTTGCATCCACGGATGGATCGAACACGAAATCGAGACTGGAATGATCTCCGACTTTTTGAGTCTTAGATCCACCTTACCAAAGGCCGGTATGAGCGGATTCTCCGATCGATTCTTCAAGAAGTGGATCATGGCATTGTGAGCCACGGCATCGGGATTTGCGACCTCCAAAATCTGGCTCGTGCTTAACGTGGTAATGTGCGGTTCAAAACGGCAGGCAACATTTGCAACCGTCACTTTTTTCCCAGCCAGCTTTTGGTAGCTCGGGTGCACTGATTTCGGTTTGTAGGCCCACAGCACCACGTTCGCGATCCCACGATTCTCGGCGTTCACGACAAGTCGCTCATCGAAAAGCTGCTGCTTGCCACAAACCTCGACATCTTTTGAAGCGACCAACTTGAATTGTTTAGGCAACGCCGATGCGTCCGTTCCGTATACGAACCGGCCGCGGAGTGTAGCCCAGTCAGCCGACGCCGAGTTGGTTAAACAGAGTGCGAGGACGAAAATGGCGAGTGTGGTGAAGATCTTTTGCATGGTGGTTCCCTTGTCTGGATGAACGGTTTTACAGTCGCTCTTTCATGCTCAACGTCCTATGCGGATTCCCACCGAACGGGCGAAAACGGGACGCATTTACGGCGACTCTCACTAGGAGCACACAAGAACCGTGTCGTTCTGACAGAGAATTTCAAAAACTGTCAGGAAATTTACAGCGACTTCATCTTTTGAAAAACGAGACGAATGGGACCAAATCGCGCCTGAACGCCCAGAAAGTCACCCGAGTGCCAAAATGAAGTGAACCGAATTAATTGACATGTCGATCAATTACATGTAAAGTTAGAAGTGAAAGACGATACCCGATATGCCACCGACCCTACGCGACGAACTAAAGAAACGCGGCCCGTTCGCTTCATTAGAACAAGAGGCGACGCTGGCCATCATGCGGACCAGCGATTTGCTGGAAAACCGTATCGCTCGCCTATTGCGCGAGCACGGTTTGACGCTATCACAGTACAACGTCTTGCGGATCTTGCGTGGGGAAGGCAAGCCGATGCCTTGCCTTGAGGTAGCGGATCGAATGATTCAGGTTGCGCCAGCGATCACCCGAGTCGTCGATCAACTGCTGACGAGTGGATTTATTACGAAGTGTCAGTCGGAACACGACCGGCGTGTCTACATGCTCGAACTGACTGCGGCGGCGAAGAAATTACTGAAGAAACTCGATCAACCCGTGTTGGATTTGCACGCCTCGCTGTTTGTAGATGTCAAGCAAGCGGATGCACGAGCACTCGTTCGGATTTTGGAGGTTATTCGTGGGGGTATCGGCGAGTTGTTTTTTACACCATTAGTCTACATGTCGACTATTGTGTGACACGAGACACACTTACTCGCAAAAGGCACCCAGAAACCAGTCAGGCATTTACCTCGGACAGCTGTCCATTCCCATTTCCGAATTTTGTTTACATGTAAGCCAATCACCAGGAGAGAACACTATGCTTACCGTCAGACGCGCGAACGACCGAGGACACGGCGACCACGGTTGGCTAGATTCGCGGCACACATTTTCGTTTGCGGGGTATCGAGATCCGGAACACATGGGTTTCCGGTCGCTGCGTGTGATCAACGAAGACCGAGTTGCCGCTGGTCGCGGCTTCGGAACGCACGCGCACCATGACATGGAAATCGTCTCGTATGTGCTTGAAGGAGAACTCGAACACAAGGATTCGATGGGCAACGGCGAAGTGCTTCGCCCGGGCGAGTTTCAACGCATCACTGCGGGAACAGGGATCACTCACAGTGAATTCAATCCGTCCGCAAATGGTCCCACGCACTTTTACCAGATATGGATCAAGCCGGAACGCAAAGGTATCGAGCCAAGCTACGAGCAGAAAGCGTTCGACGCCGGAGCAAGGCACAACCGCCTGCAGCTGGTAGCGTCTAAGGATGGATCACAGAACTCGCTGCGCATTCACCAAGACGCACAGATCTACTTGGCCGACCTCACAGCCGGCAATCCGGTCGAGCACACGATTCCGCCAGACCGACACATCTGGTTGCAGGTCTTACGCGGCGTTGTCACAGCAAACGGGCAAACCCTCGAGGCAGGTGATGCAGTTTCGTCGAGCGACGAAGCCATGATTCGTCTCGAGTCAACCGAAGTCGCGGAGCTCATGATGTTCGATTTGGCCTGAGCCCATCAAGACGACGAAACAGATCGCCTAATTCGTATTTCAACGAGGAAATCAAAATGCTCAAATTCGCTCACCCGATTGCCCGATTCATGATTGTCACGATCTTTCTAATGAGTGCCGCCGGCAACAAGATCCCCCAGTTCACTAACGTGGTTAACTACATGACTGCTGAAGGCGTTCCCTTTGCCGCACCAATGCTTGTTGGAGCTATCGTGTTCCTAATTGCCGGCAGCCTCTCCGTCGCCGCAGGCTACAGAACGCGATTCGGGGCGAGTCTTCTGCTGGTCTTCTTGGTGCTTGCAACTTACTTCTTCCACGACTTCTGGAATTTTGAGGGCGCAGAAGTTCAACCGCAAATGATTCACTTCATGAAGAACCTTTCGCTGATGGGAACAATGCTATTCCTGATCGCAAACGGCCCTGGAGCGATAAGTTTCGACTCGCAAAGTGACTCGCAACTGGCGACAAGTTGAGCTCTCATACCCCACAACGAACTTCCTTCACTGAATTTCCGCTATCCGTCTATCGAACACTTTTCCGTAACTTTAGAAACAACCCAAAGGAGCATTCCATGGATGTTATCGACGCAATTTATAACCGACGCTCAGTCAAGCAATTCGACCCCGACCACAAAATGACTGAAGAGGAAGAAAAGAAACTCTTCGAGGCCGTTATTCAGGCACCGACTAGTTTCAACATCCAACATTGGCGTTTCGTGGTTCTCCGTGACCCGGAGTTGCGGGCAAAGATTCGTACAGAACTGGGGAATGACCAGTCGCAAATGACGGATGCATCTCTGCTGGTATTGTTTACGGCGGATGTGAAAGCGTGGACGAAGGAACCGTCCCGCTACTGGAAGAATGCACCACAAGAAGTAGCAGACCTGTTGGTCGGGTGGATGGGACCTTTCCATGAGGGGAGAGAGTGGTTGCAACGTGACGAAGCCCAGCGTTCGATCGGCATGGCGATGCAGACGATGATGCTCGCCGCGCAAGGCATGGGCTACCAGTCGTGCCCAATGATTGGCTTCGAGATCGAAAAATTGGCGGAGTTGATTAAGCTGCCGGAAGACCACGTGATGGGACCGATGGTTGCAATCGGCAAAGGAACCAAAGATCCGTGGCCCAAGCCGGGGCAGGTGCCATTGACTGACCTAGTCGTGAACGATTCCTTCTAGTTCGCGATTGCTGCATCGCCGTCTCTGGTGTTAGCGCACCAGAGGCGGATTGGCCTGAACGCAGCGTTTTGCAGTTTCGTTTAACGGTCAGCCAACACCAGTTACAGCTTTTCATCGAACGTCGATTTGCGACGAAGAATCTTGTGGTAGTGCTGCGCAAAGCGGTGTGCCTCGTCACGCACGTATTGCAGCAATCGCAGCGCGAATGCATGGCGGCTAACGCGTAGCGGTTCAGCCAAACCGGGAACGTAGATCTCTTCTTCGCGTTTCGCGAGACTGATCACGATCGGAGGCTCGACTTCCGTTTGCTCAAATGCGTTTAGGGCCGAATTCAGTTGCCCTCGGCCGCCGTCGATCAACACGATGTCGGGAAACGGCTCGCCCTCATCAAGCATGCGTCGGTATCGACGAGCGACGACTTCGCGAATGCTGCCGAAGTCATCAATGCCGTCGACTTCACGAATTTTGTACCGACGATAACCTGGCTTAAACGGAAGGCCGTCGATGAAGTTCACGACACTGGCCACCGTTTGGCCGCCGCCCAAGTGCGCGATATCGATGCCCTCGATCGTGCGAGGTGTCTTGTCGAGCTTCAGAATCTTTCGCAGCCCAGCCAACCCCTTCTTCGGATCAACGTAAAAGACTTCCGGCTGAGCGTGTTCATCAAGTTCGCCGCGGGCATCAAGCGTTTCAATCAACTGAATTTCGTCACGCAACGCGGCAGCCTTTTCGTACTCCATCTCCTTCGAAGCAGCCAGCATTTCGTCCTTCAGCTGCTTCAGTAGACGCGTCTTTTTGCCTTCCATGAACATCTGCAGACGACGGATGTCCTTTTTGTACTCTTCTTTGCCAATTCGCAGATTACAGGGGGCCGTGCATTGGTCGATGCTGGCCAACAAGCAAGGGCGGAACCATTTCCACTTTTCATCGTTCTCGTCAATGTCCAGCGAGCAGGTGCGGAACTTGAAGATCCGCTGCAAAACCTGAACAGCGCCCCGCAGACTGCCGGCACTTGGAAACGGACCGTACAGCTTGACGCCTCGGTCGCGAGGCTCGCGAGTGACTTCGACGCGAGGAAAGTCTTCGTGCGTCGTAATCATCAAATACGGAAACGTCTTATCGTCTTTCAGCTCTTTGTTGTGCCTAGGTTGAATGTCCTTGATCAGCCGCGACTCCATCAGCAGGGCATCGACTTCACTCTCGCATTCGACGTAGTCAGCGTCACAGATTTCGTGCACCCAATCACGCGTGCGGAATTCCTCTTTCGCCGCTTTCGTGAAGTAGCTGCCTGCACGCGACCGCAGATTGGTGGCCTTACCAACATAGATCACGCGGCCAGCGGAGTCCTTCATCAGATAGACGCCGGGCTTCTGTGGGAATTCCTTGACCTTGTTCGCGGCGCGTCGAAAAGCGAATTCGTGCGGGATATCTTCAGGCGGAGACTCTTTGGGCAGAGATGCGCTGGCCTGCGACTCCGACGTTTCCGTATCAGCATCGATTGACTGATCGTCACCGCCTGGACCGTCGCGATCGGCGAGTTCGGATTCGTCTGCGTCGTTGTTCGTTTCTTCTGCCATGAGCCTTTCCGCCGCACCATTATTTCTAGCGACGGGAACTTGTGTAGTCGTCGGGATGCATTCGGACGCAATTTCCAGCCTGGTTCCGGCTCATGCTCGTCGCTTTTGCTGCCATGTTGTACCAGCAAGCTGTATTCTGCCATACGCCGCCAGGATCGCGGAAAGGCTGGCCCGAAGATTCTCTGCACTCATCGGGATTTACCATTGAAGTCGCACCTCGGCTTGAGTACAACGTGACACATAGTAGTGGTGGTGATCATTCGGCACATGGGTCGCATCCGTGACGAACAGCGTCAATCTTTGGAAAACCGAGCTTCGTCGAGGGCTCGTTGAACTGTGCGTATTGGCAGTGCTCAGGGAGGGCGAAGCTTACGGCTACGAAATCGTCGAACGACTGCAAGATCACGCGGGTTTGGAATTCACAGAGAGCACGGTCTATCCGGTACTCTCCAGGTTGCACCGCCAATCTTATCTTTCACTACGGCGAGGCCCCTCTCCATCAGGACCACCACGGCGATACTTTCGCCTCACGGCATCCGGCAAGAAGCGTTTGAATGCGATGGTCACACAATGGCGTTCATTGAGCGACCAAATCGAAGTTCTCTTAGGACATGGATCTGAGG
>CAYQMZ010000400.1:0-7213 GCA_964418725.1 uncultured Pirellulaceae bacterium | reverse complement strand
AGGTAACGCTTAAGAGAGAAGACGCCAGGAAAAGGCTAAACCTTCAATTAGACCTTTCCGACCGGCTTAATTGCCCGTTCAATTAAGCCACGATATGAATACTATCCTGATAGTCCGAATCAACCGAACTTTCCTTCGTTGATTCGCAATCAGGAATGAGCTGCAAGACGCAATCCTTGATGAAGTTTGGTGTAGAGTCAGGTGCAGTTCCTCGCTACATAAGGTCAGCCATTGGATACACCACAACTTACAGCGCAGAGGATCGACCACGGCGTGAGCGTACGCCCGATCGGAATCGCGTTACTCATTTTAAGCGCTCTTTGGATTCTTCTGCTGCTGTGTGGGATAGTCGTGCTGCTGCAGAGCGATGTGCCGGCTATTTCCGTCCTTTCGATGACGCCGATCGTCCCATTCAACATTCTATTGTTGTACGGTTCGATCTGCATGTTGCGAAGGACGTCGTACATGTGGTCAGTCGCCGCGTGCTGGCTCGCTCTAACTCCTGGCTGCGGTCCGTTGTACCTGCTCGGAATTCCAATAGGTATTTGGGGCATTGTCGTCTTACGAAAGCCTCATGTCCGCGACGCATTTCAGTACATGTAGGAGATGAATGTGCTCGAACCCAATACAGAAAACCCCTACAGTGCGGATGCAGCGACGCAATTGAGTCAAGTCAGCATTCCGCCATCGAACCGCCCGCACAGTTTTGCATTTGGCATGACGCTACTTGTATTGTCGATTGCAACTTGTTTCCTCGGGTTGTTTGGCTTTGCCTTTTTCTTTGCGAGCTACAGCGAACCTGGATCAACGTTCTCTTTCTCTGATCCAGTCTTCTACGGACCGCTACTCATCGTCCTTTGGAATACCGCGATCGCTTACGGATCCGTCGGCATCTTACGGAGTGGCTCGTTGTTTTCGGCGCGTGTAACGACTTGCTTAGCAATGGTGCCGTTCCTTGGCCCCTTCTACTTCGCGGGCACACTTGTCGGAATATGGGGCTTGAACGTTCTGAGGCGGCGACAAGTGATTGCATCGTTCAATTCGACGATGCCACCGCGGTGACGTCGCTCCGTTGAAGTCCAATAGCTGACTACCGGATTCATGAGGTAACCCCAGATAGGCCCTCAAATTCGCAGATGCAAAGGGCTGAGTCCTCTACAATGTTGCCTTCGCAAATCTAAACCACGGAGCAACCATGCGACGACTCGTAATTGCCTCAATCCTTTTGTGCGCTTCGCTTGCCTCGGCGGCAGAGAAGCCCAACATCGTCCTCATCCTTTCTGATGACCAAGCATGGACAGACTATGGGTTCATGGGGCACGACGCTATTCAGACGCCCAACCTAGACCGACTTGCTCGGCAAAGTGTGGTCTTTCGGCGTGGGTACGTGCCGACCGCTTTGTGCCGACCATCGCTGATGACGTTGACGACCGGCCACTACGCCCACAGTCACGGAGTCACCGGCAACGATCCGTCTCCCAAGTATGCTGCACGTGACTCTGAGAAATTCAAAGAACAACGGGCGAGTTTGATTGCAAACATCGATCGCTTCGACACGTTACCCGAGCTTTTGGCGGAACAAGGTTATCTGTCGCACCAGAGCGGCAAATGGGGGGAAGGCAATTTCAAACGAGGTGGCTTTACGCACGGAATGACGCGAGGCTTTCCCGAGCCTGGTGGTCGACACGGCGACGACGGACTGAAGATCGGTCGCACCGGGATGAAGCCTATCAAAGAATTCGTCGACATGGCCGTCGAAAAAGACAAGCCGTTCTTCCTGTGGTACGCCCCATTCCTGCCACACACTCCACACAACCCGCCAAAGCGACTGCTAGACAAATACGACGTCGAAGGACGTCCGATCACCATCGCCAAGTACTACGCAATGTGTGAATGGTTCGACGAAACTTGTGGTGACCTGATGGCACTGCTGGACCAAAAACAAATTCGCGATAACACGTTGGTTGTGTACGTCACGGACAACGGTTGGATTCAAAACCCAAAGAAGAACGGCTATGACGCACGATCCAAGCAAACGCCGTACGAAGGTGGTGTCCGCACACCCGTCATGTTCTCATGGCCTTTGAAACTGAAGCCGAAAGAGCGGCCGGAGTTGGTCAGCAGCATCGACTTGGTTCCCACGATGCTGGCAGCCGCAGGAGCTCGACAACCAAGTGGCCCGGGCAAAGACCTACCGGGGCTTAATCTGTGGGATCACCTGCAGGACGACACCGCCATCGATCGCGAAACGATTTTTGGCGAAGGGTTTGCACATGACATTGCGGACTTGAAGCAACCAGAAGCGACTCTGCTGTACCGCTGGTGCATTCATGGTGATTGGAAGCTGTTGCTGACGTACGACGGAGAAGTAAATCGCTATAAGTCGACGCACCCTCGAAGCGAACGCGGGCCACAACTCTTCAATCTAGCGGCAGACCCTCACGAAAAGCAGAATGTCGCAGGCCAGAACCCCAAGCTTGTAGCCAAACTCTCTGCGCTGATCAACGACTGGTATCCAATCAAGCAGCGCAAGACGTTGGTTTCGTTCTAACCAGCCGGCGATCAGTGTGTCGAGAAGTGCGATGCAAGAAAATAATCGAGCCGAACGCCGGGACGATCCGACGTTCGGCTCTTTCTACTTAACTAGCAGTCCACACCCAGCGTTGCGCCTACACGCCCATTTCTTTTAGCTTGGGCTCAATCGCTTCCGCCCAGCGTTTGTACCCTTCGGGGCTCAAGTGCAGGGCATCGGGCATAATCTTGGGCGACAGCGAAGCGTCATCTTCCAGGAACACACTGCCAATATCCAGGTAGTGCACTCGGTCGCCGTCATGAAGGCGTCGAATGCGTTGATTGATGGCAACGTTATTGAGACGCTTGTGATCCAGCGACGTCTTGCCACGCGGGAACACGCCCAGCAGCAACACTTTCGTTTCCGGGGATTTCTCCTCCAACAGCTCCAGGACACGTTCGACACCACCAGCTACCTCGGCCGGATCCTGCATCGTGTGCCCCGTGTTGTTGGTGCCGATCATCAGCACGGCAACCTTCGGCTTGTTCTTCCCAAGGTTGTTTCCGTATTGCAGCCGGTAAATTACGTGCTCGGTACGGTCACCACCAAACCCAAGGTTAATTGGATTACGGTCAGCGTAGTATTCACCCCAAACTTGCTTGCCGGCTCCTTCCCAGCCCTGCGTGATCGAGTCGCCAATAAACGCCAGCTCAACGCCGCCCTTCTTCGCCTGAGCCACCTTTTGGCTATTACGTTCTCTCCACCACTTTTCGTCTCCGCGAGTCTGTGGGATTGCCGCCCAGTTCGCATCGTAGAACTTTCGCAAGTCCACCAGTCGCTGCTTCATGCCAGCCAGAACGTCGGCGTACTTCGGATCCGCGTGAACGCTCTTCATTTCCTGCGGATCCTCTTGCAGGTCAAACAATTGCCACTGGCGACCTCGAGGGAAGTACATCAGCTTGTAGCGATCATTGCGAACCCCATCGTGGATCGGCACAGCGTGAACCGCCGCGTTTTCGTAGTAGGCGTAGTAGATGGCGTCACGCCAGTCCGTCGTGGCTACGCCTTCGTTCTTCAACAGAGGAACCAAACTACGGCCCTGCATTTCCTCAGGCACTGATACGCCGGCCGCACTCAGGAACGTTGGTGCGTAGTCGATATTTTGAATCAGCGCCTTGGAACGCGTGCCTGGAGCCATGACGCCCGGCCAACGAATAACGAAAGGCATCTGCAGAGACTCTTCAAACATCCATCGTTTGTCGTACCAACCGTGCTCGCCAAGGTAGAAGCCCTGATCCGACGAATAGATGACGATCGTATTCTTGGCCAAGCCTGACTCGTCCAAGTAATCCAGAATCTTGCCCACGCCGTCGTCTACGGCTGCGATGCACTTCAAGTAGTCTTTGATGTAACGCTGATACTTCCAACGAATCAGTTCCTCCGGTGAAACCTCATTCTTGCGAAGCTTGGCGAGGAACGCTTGATTTTCCGGCTCGTACTTCGCATCCCACACTTTCTTTTGTGCGTCGGTCATGCGGCGATACTCGCCATTGCCCAACCGATTGAACAGTTCGGGAAACTCATTGTCTCCCTTGAACTTCATATCGTGGCCCCAGTGGAAGTGATCACGAATCGACATTTCATTTTCCTTTAACAACGACGAGCGTCCCTCGTAGTTGTCAAAGAGCGAATCGGGTTCTGGAACATCGTCCGGGAACATGTCGAAGTGACGAGGTGCCGGCGACCAGTTTCGATGCGGTGCCTTGTGTTGGCACATCAGCAAGAACGGTTTGTCTTGATCGCGGTTCTTTATCCACTCCAACGACTTGTCGGTAATGATGTCGGTGCAGTAGCCGTTGTAGTTTTTCCGTTTCCCATCCATCTGCAGAAACACGGGGTTGTAGTAACTCCCTTGCCCCGGCAGCACTTCCCAGTAGTCAAACCCAACCGGGTCCACGTTCAGATGCCACTTACCGATGATGGCCGTCTGGTAGCCGGCGTCCTGCATCAATGGTGGAAAAGTTAGCTGCGAACTATCGAACCGATTACCATTACGCAAAAAGCCGTTTAGATGACTGTGCTTGCTTGTGAGGATGCATGCGCGCGAAGGACCGCAAATCGAATTCGCGCAAAAGGAATTCAAGAAAACGCCACCCTCGCGCGCGATGCGATCGATGTTTGGTGTCGAATTGATTCTTGATCCGTATGCACTGATCGCTTGCGTGGCGTGATCATCCGTGAAGATAAAAACAATGTTCGGACGCTCCGCTTCTGCAGTGACTGGCCGAACAGGCAACGCCAAGCACAACAACAAGCCGGCGAGCATGAAAAAAGTGCGTGATTTCATTTGTTCACTTCCTGTCTGAGGTGGGGTTCAAGGTGAGGTTGGAGGAGTTGGAACCGCGATCCGAGTGGCATTTTCGGGGCGTCCAACCCGCACGAGCAGCACCGCTCGAAAATCTACGACTGTGGCTAATCTGACTCTCGCGACGTTTCAAAATGAAAACGGAATAATTTGTCCGTGGTCTGTAAGGAATTCCACCTAGTGTCGTCTAACAAGCATCCAAACGCTTATCTCTGCGAAAGTACAGCAAGAAAGCACACGAAAGGCCACGACATGTTAGCACCTATCACGATGCGAAATCGAACGGCACCTCATCAGCTCGAAGATTATTTGCAGACCAGTCGACTCTTCGGATGTCTTAATGCGAATCAAGTTGAGCGGATCGTAAGCAACTCGAATGTCCGTCAATTGCCGGCGAAAACGCAGATTCAGATCCCTTCTTCGCAGTCCACGCATGTGCACCTACTACTGTCAGGATTAGCCAAAGTTTCGTACCTGACGCGTGATGGAAAGCAGCCGATCCTGTACTTCGTCAATCCAGACGAACTGATCGGTGAGCAGGCCATTTTTCACACTCACTCGCCGGATGACTACGTGACCACGATCGAAAAGAGTCGGGTCGCGACAATGCCAGCCAGCATTCTGAGGGATCTAGTACTTTCGGATTCAGTTTTCTCTACTTCGATTGCCGAACTGATATCTCGACGTCGCATGCGGTCAGAAAATCGCACACGTCAGTTGTTGTTCCTGAGCAACCGCGAGCGATTGACGCATTTGCTGTTGGACCTTGCGGATCAGTACGGATCAGGCACGGTCGACAACTTGGAACTGAACGTGCGACTTTCGCACCAGGATCTTGCGAACTACATCGGCAGCACGCGTGAGACAGTCACTGTCGTATTAGGCAAGATGCAGCTGGAGGGCTTGCTCTCTGTGAAGCGTCGTCAAATCACGTTGCTTGACGTTCGCGAACTAGCCAAGAGCGTCGAAAGAACTCGCTAACGACGACCGACGCGTGGTCGTTACGCGACCGGTGTATCTGACCGGTACAGATATGATCGAAATCATATTCGTGTCGAAGTTTCGAGAACTCTGCCCGTTCAGCGAATCGGGCCAGTTGGAACACAACCCTGGCAAAACAAAGCGCAGCCCGGTCAATCGGGTAGAAAAAAGCTAAGAACCGGCAGACGAATTAACCAACGGCCTGTTGGACACCAACGTAAGCTCGGTGCGATTTCCAACAAACGCTCTTGAAGGCCTCAGGGCGTGAAACGCCTTCCAATCGGAATCGCTCAACGTCACCTTGGCGAAATACCAAATCGCCAGTCTTGTACCATTCGTCGCCTGGGTCGACTTCGACATCGATGGCATCAAAGCGATCAAGCTCAATCGCCTTCTCTTCTTGATTGGTCAGACCACGCTCGACAATGATTCGCTTGTTGGTAACACGGTAACGAGTACCGACCAACGGGCCGACGCGTTTCAAGTACAGCAGCGCACCCAGTGGAGCCAACGCGGCAGCCATGAGATTGCCCACGGTGAACACGTACCAGCCGATCTGGATATTCACTAGTCGACCAATCAACTTTCCCACAGGAAAACCAAGCAGTCGCTGAGCCGATACAGACGGCCAGACGGTCATTACGGTTGTTTCGGTGCCCGAAACAGGAGCCACTCCAGCAATTGCCGTACTCATTCCGTTACTCGAATCCAGGTAAAGATGCGTTTCGCGAAGGCGTTATCGTAGCATCGGCATAAAACGCCGCCCAGCCCTGCTTTGAGGCCATTCTACGCGGAAAGTCCAAACCTGCGACCCGCTGGCAGTTCGGGCAGATTGGCCGACCTGGTTCGACAGTTAAACGTGCTTGAGATCGTCCTCATCCAGTTCATCTGGCAGGTCGTCTTCAAAGTCATCCTCTTCTTCGAAGTCGTCGTCGAAGTCGTCATCAAAATCGTCTTCGTCGAAGTCGGAATCGTCGTCTGCCTCCTCCTCCGGTTCGGCTTCGCAAACAGGCGAATGGGTGGGCAAAACGTTGACACCCAGGGGGAACGTTTCCTCTAGGACATCCGCTGATATTTCTTGGACCGACATTTGAAGACTCCTGGTTCCCTTGCTTCACACAATAGGAATGATGCGACGGGGCGATTGGATTAGGACGGCATTCCCGTGCCAATTGCCGACTGCTTGAAATGTACGGCAGTAGGCAACGAGACCGAGCCCCAAAATCGCTCAAAAAATGCAAAAGTGAGCAGACAAAGTGTGCGAAGCCGGCCCCATTTGTCAAGCGAGGCAACCAAAGCAAGCCAGGTCCTAGCGTTAGAGAACGCGTGCTGGACACACTTTCCTAAGAAATGGC
>CAYQMZ010000399.1:3153-7224 GCA_964418725.1 uncultured Pirellulaceae bacterium | reverse complement strand
CTGGGGCGGTCGCGAAGGCTACCAAAACCTCTACAACACCGACATGAAGCGTGAGCTGGATCATCTCGGCAAGTTCTTCCACATGGCATGTGACTTCGCCGACAAGATCGGATTCAAAGGAACCTTCCTGATCGAGCCGAAACCCAAAGAGCCAACCAAGCACCAGTACGACTCGGACGCGGCAGCTTGCATTAACTTCCTGCGAGCGTATGAATTGACCGATCGCTTCAAACTGAACATCGAAACCAACCACGCAACGCTGGCCGGCCATACGATGATGCACGAGTTGGACTACGCGGGCGGCCAAGGCCTGCTGGGTTCAATCGATGCGAACACGGGTGACTTGCTGTTGGGCTGGGACACCGACCAATTCCCAACGGACATCTACCTGACAACGCAGGTCATGATGATGTTGCTGAAGCATGGCGGTGTGGCTCCTGGCGGTGTGAACTTTGACGCCAAGGTTCGCCGTGAGAGCTTCGAGCCAATTGATTTGTTCCACGCTCACATCGGTGGCATGGACGCATTCGCACGTGGTTTGAAAATTGCCGCCGCGATGCGAGCCGACGGCGAGTTCGATCGACTGCTGAAGGAACGTTACGCTAGTTGGGACTCTGGCATCGGAGCCGAGATCGAAGCAGGTAACCACTCGCTCGAATCCCTTGAGGCCTACATGCTGGAAAAGGGCGAAGCGGACGCCAACGCCAGCGGTCGTCAAGAACTGCTCGAGAACATGGTCAACATGTATCTGTAGACGGCGATCTTTACGGCTCCGCAAAGCGTACGGGGCGGACAGCCGAGTAGCCAAGCAAACTAACTAAGACGCTCACGGTCCTTGGATCGTGAGCGTTTTTTCGTAACCACCGTTCGCGGCGAGTATTCGCTGGTCACCTGATCCGTGCATCTGATTCAAACCGCGCATTGGGCTTCATAGATCGGATTTCCAATCGGTGCAGCTTGGCGGTTTGTTGTTGAATGAGTTTTCGTCCAGCGAGTACAATTCACCGCGAGGGTCATGCGATGATTGAATTGTTCCGAAACAACGCCAAGTCACGTCGTGACTTTTTGCGCATTGGTGCAACAGGGCTGTCGGGTATCACGCTTCCGAGCTTGCTGAACGCAGAAGAGTCGATTGGAATTCGCAATTCGCGGAAGTCCATCATCAACATTCATCTCGACGGTGGGCCGCCGCAGATGGATATGATCGACATGAAACCCAACTCTCCTGCCGAAGTGCGTGGGGAGTTCAATCCAATCTCGACGTCACTCACGGGTTTCCAAATCTGTGAGCTGATGCCCAAAACGGCCAGCATCGCCCAAGATTTCGCATTCATTCGATCGCTCGTCGGAGCCGCGAGTAAGCACGATGCGTTTCAATGCCAGTCGGGCTTTCCGGAAGCAGATCTGAAATCGATCGGCGGCAGACCCGCGATGGGATGTATTCTCACGCATCTAATGTCCGGCGACTCGGTTACCGCGCCGACGTTCGTCGACCTCATGCAAGGCCGCCCGCTCGTACGCGACAGTGCTCGACCGGGTTTTCTGGGACCGACGGCAAAGCCCTTTCGCCCAGACATCTCGAAAGAATTTGCTCGCCCGCTGGAAGAAGGCATGAAAGGCGAGTTGGCCAAGCTAGGTTCGAACCACACCACCGGGTTGTCGTTAAACGCGAAACTGAACGCCGACCGATTGCGAACGCGAAGTGATTTACTGACAAGCCTCGATCGCATGCGTCGAAACGTCGATTCGACAGGCATGATGGATGCGATGGATCGCTTCAATCAACAGGCGGCTGGCATACTGCTGTCCGGTCGTTTGGCGGAAGCCTTGGATCTGTCCAAAGAAGATCCCCGAATGCTCGACTTCTACACCGCACCGGCATCGGGCGTGCGACCTTCGTCCACCAGCGAAAACGAATACTCGATGCGTAAGTTTCTGTTGGCCCGTCGGCTGATCGAAGCTGGCGTTCGCTGCGTCAGCGTTTCGTTCAGTGATTTCGATACGCATGCGGCCAACTACCCTCGGCTTCGACATTTGCTGCCAGTTTTGGACCATGGATTGTTTGCGTTGATGACGGATCTTAAGCAACGTGGCATGATCGACGATGTCTCTATCGTGATTTGGGGTGAGTTCGGTCGTACTCCGACGATCAACGACAAGGGAGGTCGCGATCATTGGCCGAAAGTTGGCATGGCGATGCTGGCCGGCGGAGGGATGCAAGTCGGCCAGATTATTGGAGCTACCGACCGTATGGCGGCGACAGCAACAGAACGTCCCGTAAGTTATCAGGACGTGTTTGCGACGCTGTATCACAACCTGGGCATCGATCCTCACAGTACGACCATTCAGGATCCGACAGGCAGACCGCAGTACCTGCTGAATGACGGCCAACCAATAACTGAGCTGGTATGACGCAGGAAAAAAGGGAATTCACGGTCTCCAGGCGCTGGTTCATTGCCAGTACGCTCATCGGCGGAGTTGCGGTCATGCTGGCCGTTTTGACTCGACCGAGCGTCCAGAAGTTCGTGTTCGAAAAGCTGGGAACCGAGCCGTTCCCTAATCGAGTAAAGGCGGAAGCTACTGCCAACCACCGCTCCCTTCTCCGCACGGCGATCGAAACCGTGGGGGTCTTCTTTACCAACGTCTTTCTCGGCAAGTTGCTCGACCGCGCCGGTGTCGACCACGGCGGGCACGCGGCTGATGGCGAGTTTTACGAGGAACAGCTCGAAGCCGCCCCAGTTTCCATCTACGTTCGCGACAACGTTGTGATCCCAGCGATCGAAGAATCCGTTTTTCGCCTATTGCCAAGTGCGTTTTTCAGTAGCGACCGCGACCTCCATTGGGGCACGGGGCTGGCCTCCGCAGCTTTGTTTGCGAGCGTTCACAACGTTAGCAAACCTGAGGCCGACAAAATCACGATCCACCTCGATTCACTCCCGACAGAACAATTCGTCTTAGGTTGCTACTGCTGGTGGGCACAACGAAGAGGCGGCTTTATTCACTCCGCAGGATCGCACATTCTCTACAACAATTTGTGCGAGGCCTATTGGCATCTGTACGAGCGCGAGCAACTTGAGAAGCAGCAGAGAGAACTTTCGGACTCGGTCGATGATGAAAAGCCCGAAAGTTAGGCGTCACTGCGGCGCATCACGCGGAGCGTGATGGGTACGTACTGCACTCGCGGAGCGTTAGCCCCCATAGCCTTTACCTTTGGATTGGCTACGGCACAGGCACGTGTTGCAAAATCTGCAAGACAAGATCGTCGGACGTTTTCTCTTCCGCTTCCGCCTCGTAGGTAACGATCACTCGATGTCGCAGCACATCCATCGCACAATCTTTGACGTCTTGCGGCACAACGTACCCGCGGCCGTTCAAAAATGCGTGCGCCTTCGACGCAAGTGTTAGGTTAATCGTGGCTCGAGGGGAACCGCCGTATTGAATCAGATGCTTCAGTGGCAGACCGTACTTGTCTGGGTATCGAGTCGCCATTACCAAGTCGACGATGTACTCTTGCACCTTGGTATCGACGTAGATCCTATCGACAAGATCTCTCGCTTGAACGATCTGCTCTGGTGTCGTGACCGCTCGAACCTCGTGTGTCGGCTTTGTCTTAGACATCCGCGCCAGGATTTCCAACTCTTGTTCGCGGTTGGGGTAATCCACAATTACTTTCAACATGAAGCGGTCCATTTGCGCTTCAGGCAACGGATAGGTTCCTTCCTGCTCGACCGGGTTTTGCGTGGCCATTACCAAGAAGGGATCATCCAACTGAAACGTTTCGCCGCCGATAGTGACCTGGCGTTCTTGCATCGCTTCCAAAAGAGCACTCTGAACCTTCGCCGGAGCGCGGTTGATCTCGTCCGCCAAAATCAGATTCGAAAAAATGGGACCTTTCTGAACTGTGAATTCTTGGTCTTGAGGTCGGTAGACCAGGGTACCGATCAAGTCAGCCGGCAGTAGATCGGGCGTAAACTGCAATCGTTGAAAGTCCGTCGAGATCGCTTTCGCCAAACTGGCAACTGCCGTTGTCTTTGCGAGCCCCGGAACACCCTCGATCAGCAAGTGTCCGTT
>CAYQMZ010000399.1:0-3143 GCA_964418725.1 uncultured Pirellulaceae bacterium | reverse complement strand
GCATCCGGCTGATGAGCTGTTCCTGACCGACAATGACATTGCCAACCTCTTGAACTAACTGGCGAAACGGATCGCTAGATTGTTCGATGAGTGACGTTAATGCCTTGATATCATCGTGCGATACGTTGGCTGCCGATGGTGGGGTAGGCTGGGATTCTTCCATGATTGGGGAGTCCAACACGCTTAGATTCGCTGTAAAATTCCGGGTCCAACGTACGTCATTTCCAGCGAATCTTGAAGGCCCCGCGCAGCCTCTGAATTGCGGCCAGCGATGCTAGAATTAGCGTTTTCGGCCTCTCTCGCGGTGCGGTTCGAAAAAATCTGTCGTTGGGTGTCACCCAGTCGATCGAACGTACGCTTTACCTAATAGAGTGGGAGAATGCATGGCTTCGCGGGACGAATCAACGCACCTGCAGACGTTGTTAGACAACTATCAGTCTAACCGGCCGAATTCATTTGACGACCTGATTCAATACGCCGGCAATCGATTGCGTTCGCTGGCGAGAAAAATGTTGGCAAGATATCCGCACGTTCGACGTTGGGAGGAGACTGATGATGTGATGCAGGCCGCGTTACTCCGATTGCATCGATCTTTGGGCGAGGTACGCCCGGATTCCAAGCGAGCCTTTTTTGGTCTGGCCGCGACACAAATGCGCCGGACGCTGATCGATTTGGCACGCCACTATTACGGAGCTCAAGGACACGGAAAAAACTACCATTCCGTGGCAGGTAATGCTCCGCAAAGCTCCGATGGTGACGCGCTAGATGCGGTGGCTGCTGGTCGAAATCGAATCGACGAACCGGATAATTTGCAACGCTGGACAGACTTTCATGAAGCCATCGATCAACTTCCCGACTACGAGCGGGAGGTAATCAGCTTGGTGTGGTACGGCGGCATGATGCAAAAGGAAGTCGCGGAAATGCTGGATATTTCTGAACGCACCGTGATCCGGCGAATGAACCGAGCCAAACTTTGCCTTAGCGAGTTATTTGGTGGAAGGGCTCCGCAATCACCATGAGCAGTCATCACGAAAACGAACAGGCGAACCACGAGTCGAAGATTGAAGATCTGCTAGTGGACTGGGAAGCCGCCAGGCAGGCAGGACGAGAGATTCCCATCGACGAACTTTGCAAGGGTCAGCCCGACCTTGCAGAGGGTATCGGTCAGCGGATCGCCATCCTCAAACAACTGTCATGGATGGACGAACCGATCGACGATGCCGCTGATCCGGCAGAAGACCAAGATCGACCAGCCAACTTAGGCGCCGTTGACGAAACACAAGTTCCGAACTCGGAAGTCACCGTTGCCGAGTTCGTACAGACATTAAGCGATAGCGGCGTCCTGACAAATGATGGTCTGGACCGACTGCACGCAAGCCTACCTACAGACCGTACGCAACGAGCCTTCGCTTTGGCGACGGACCTGATCCGAGACCAACTGATAACACCCTACCAAGCCAAAGTCATTCTTGAACGCGGAGACAGTCCCTTGCTACTCGACCGTTATGTGATCCTCGATTCGATCGGTGGCGGCGGCATGGGAATCGTCTTTAAAGCGTTGCAGCGTTCTTTAGAACGTGTAGTCGCGGTCAAGGTTTTACCCAAGTACGCGGTGGATTCGGCAGAAAAGATCGAGCGATTTCAACGCGAAATGCGCGCTGCCGCGAGGCTATCCCATCCCAACGTGGTGCAGGCGTTCGACGCGCACGAATCCAACGGTGTCTACTTTTTTGCCATGGAGTACGTACCGGGTTGCGACTTGGCGAAGCTGGTGGAAAACGAAGGCCCGCTGCCTGCCCAACATGCAATCGACATTGTGGCCCAGGCCGCGGCGGGCTTGAGCAACGCACATCGCAACCGCATTATTCATCGCGACGTGAAACCAGCAAACATTTTGCTATCCAATGACGGTGTGGCGAAGGTCCTAGACCTAGGCCTCGCTCGAGTACGTGAATTGACCCGGTCGACACAACTGGACAACCTGACCCGTGACGGACTCACCATGGGAACCGTCACGTACATGTCGCCCGAACAAGCGTTCGATGCCCATCAGGCCGACGAACGGTCCGACATCTACAGTCTCGGCTGCACACTCTATTACCTGTTGCATGGGCGTCCGCTATTCGACCAACCCAACGGCGTCCAGACCGTGGTGGCTCATCGAGAAACGCCAGCACCACCTTTGAGCGAGGGTCGCAATGACGTTCCTCCACCTCTCGAAGATCTGTTTCAACGGATGGTGGCCAAGGATCCAGCCGATCGACCACAAACGATGGATGCCGTGCATCAAGAACTCGGTGACTTGCTCGCATCGCGAGCCATGGAGTCGAAAGCTACGGGATCGAGAGCCACGGAATCAGGAACCAGTGCGTCGAATTCAACATCCAGACTCCCGCATGTCGATCACGAATCGAACATCGATTCAGTGTCTGGGTCGCGAATCCACAGCGATGGCAGCCAACAAGACAGCACGAACTGGAAGAAGTGGGCCACGATTGCAGGCGCCGTCGTCGTCGTTGCGGCACTTTTTTTCGCCGCGACCAACTTCAATTCTGCCGACACTAGCCAAACGGCGATCGCAACGTCGTTGTTGTCGGATGAAGTCTCGCTGCTCGTCACGAAAGACGACGAAGAGTACCAAGTCGATTTCGAAGACGAGTTTCCCGATGAGCCGTTCTTGGTAACGGGATTGCTTCTCTATACGTCCGGCGAAGTGCAATTGGAGCAATTCACGCAACCCGACGACATCAAGACGTTCTACGTTATCGGCCAAGAGGAGGAGCCCGTATCGATTGGCAACCTTGCCGGCCGAGAGAGGTTTCAAAACGTTGAGGAGATCAGTCTAACCAGCGTCATTGTTGACGACAGCTTATTGACATGGATCGGCGGCCTTCAAAAGCTGACGTATCTTGATCTAACGGACTGTGAGCTGCCGGAGGATTGGCCAGATGCAGTAGCAAAGATGTCCAGCTTACGAGAGTTGTCTTTGACCCAGAGTGACGTTGGCGATGACGATCTGGCGGCGTTGGCAAAGCTCCAACAACTCGTTTTCTTGGACGTTAGCAATACGCGGGTCACATCGGCCGGGCTCAAGCACATAACAGGTCTTCCGCTGGAAGAATTGGCCATGACCGGTCTGCAGC
>CAYQMZ010000398.1:0-7237 GCA_964418725.1 uncultured Pirellulaceae bacterium | reverse complement strand
TCGTTGGATTGTCGAACCGGCCGGTCCTTCGAACGCGCCGATTTTCGTCTATACGCTGGAACGTCCCGCCGACATGCAACTAGGCGACGACATTCGCGAAGAGACCAAGTTCGCGGCTGTCTGTTTTAAGCGACTGGCCTACGCCGCCGGGGATGGAACCCGCATCGCGCCGGTCTTGCTGGCCAAGACGGTGACGTGGATTCCCAAACCGGTCGTCAAACCGGTACAGTTGCCCTCAAACGCAATCATCCTGGCAACACTTGCGGGTCTATTGCTGCTGGCAGTGGCAATTGCCAACCGGGTCTACCGAAACTCGATCAAAAAACACCCAGACACCGAGCGAGCGCGACAATACATGGATAGAGGCGTCGCACATTTGGAAACAGCCAGCGTGTTGCCTCCCGTTGAGGAATCGTTGGCTGAGCTTGGCCGCACGGAGGGACCACAGCCGCCGCCAGGTTCGTCCGACCCGGGATCGCAAAACTAGGACTCACTTACGAGGGCTAATCGGATGTGCAAAGGCATCATCAAAGCGTCACGACTGATGCCAATGCTGCTCGCGTTGCTTGCGATCACGACATCTGCTTGGGCTCAGCCAGTCACGAACCCGCGGGAAATGCTGGATATCATGCGAATTGATGCCAGCCAACGCAAACACTTCGTGGACGATCGTCCGCTAGATGACGAGTCCGAAACACTGGGGCGTTTGTTGTTTCGAATGCCGAAGTTCGCGGCAACGGATCTAGATCGGTGGACGAAACCAATTGAAGACGTCCGCTCGATGGTCAGCAACACCGACTCCTACCGCTTTGAGTTCTTCGACCTTCAAGGCGAGATTTCAAACCTGCGGATCCACGATGTGCTACCAGAGAGCGTGCCTCGTCTGGGATTTCGACGTTACTACTCCGTCAGCCTCGTGCATGAGGGCGTGACGCTGACTATTTACACTCGCAAAATTCCTCAACGCTGGCTCCAACCCACCGAGAAAGACTCGAGCGTCGCGATTGGGGAGAACATCCGCGCACAGGCTTTGCTGCTAAAACGCGAAAGTGGCGGAAACGATGGACCACTAATCTTCGCTGCGCCAAGGTTGAACTGGCATCCAGCCAGGCCGTCAGCTGCACTTAGCACGACGCCAGACCAAGTGCTGCTCGGGCAACTGGGATTAGATATCGACCGCCTGACTGAACTGGTGCACCGCTCAAAGATGACAGGCGAAGACCGCGAGTGCTTTTACCAGGCGCTGACGGCTGTTCGGTTGGCCGAGCCAGATCAATTGGCCCGCCTTGGTCGCACCGATTTTGAAATCGGCCGTCTAATTAGGACGCCCGAACTGGCTGGAGGCGAACTATACACGCTTCACGGCTTGGCTCGCCGAGCGATAGAAATCAGGGTCGAGGACCGCGATATTCAGACTCGCTTCGGAATCGACCATTACTACGAAATTGAGGTCTTTCTGCCGCTTGAGCGTCAAGTCCGCTTTGTAGATCCCGATGAACCCAAGGACCAAGAAGGTAAGCTCTTCACCGATTACCCATTCGTCGTTTGCGTCCCCGAACTGCCCACCGGAATGGAAATGGGAGACGACATTCGCGTGCCGGTCACGTTCTCGGCATTCTTTCTGAAACTGTGGGCCTACGAGACGGAGTTCATGTCCGGTGGTCGAGCACGCACGGCAAAACCGCGATTGCAGCAGAGTCCGATGTTTGTTGGCCCCACGGTTATCGTGGGCGAGCAGTACCAAGCTCGCAAATCTGTACTCAGTCTTTATATAGCCTGCCTATTCGTGGGATTGATGCTGATCTGCTGGGTCATTCTTTGGCGAAGCAGTATCCACGACAAAAACGCTTCGAAACGATTGTTTCGCAAGCACGAGCCTGGAGAAGGTGCCTTCGACTCGTTAGGCACCTGATTCAGAACGCTCGAGAGATTGGTTCCTGCAATCTTCTGCTTGCCACGTCTTGGCGAAACTCAGCCACAAATCGGGAAAAGCTGCGGTCCTTGACCACGACTACCAGCTTCCTACGATGGGCCGTATTACGTTTGCCAAAATATTCACGAATCAGGAATCGATGTCATGAAGTCGCCCGTACACGTCACAATTACAGGGGCAGCTGGAAATATCGGCTACGCGTTGGCCTTCCGAATCGCCGCGGGCAACATGCTGGGTCCCGATCAGCCTGTGATCTTGCAATTGCTCGAGATCCCACCAGCACTCCCTGCATTGCAGGGTGTCGTTATGGAATTGAACGACTGCGCTTTCCCACTGTTGGCCGGCGTCGTGGCGACTGACGATGCCAATGTGGCGTTCAAGGACTGCAACTACGCATTGCTCGTAGGAGCCAAGCCTCGCGGCAAGGGGATGGAGCGAAAAGACTTGCTGGCGGAAAACGGCAAGATCTTTGGCCCGCAAGGCAAAGCCATCAACGACAACGCATCGAAAGATGTTCGCGTCTTAGTCGTCGGTAACCCCGCAAACACCAACTGCCTGATTGCCCAAAGTGCGGCTCCGTCGATCGACCCCAAGCAGTTCACGGCAATGACGCGATTGGACCACAATCGTGCATTGAGCCAATTGGCGGAAAAGACAGGCAAGCACGTAAATGACATCAAAAAGATGATCATTTGGGGTAACCACTCGGCGACGCAGTACCCAGACATCAGCAAGTGCACGGTCGACGGCTCGCCCGCAGCCGGCTTGGTTGATCAAGGCTGGTACCGCGACACCTTTATCCCCAAGGTTCAGCAGCGTGGTAAGGCGATTATCGAAGCTCGCGGCGCGTCCAGTGCAGCATCCGCGGCCTCCGCAGCGATCGACCACATGCACGATTGGGCGTTGGGCACCGCAGAGGGCGATTGGGTGAGCATGGCGATTCCGTCGGACGGTAGCTACGGCGTGAAACCCGGAATCATTTACTCGTTCCCATGCACCTGCAAAAACGGTCAGTATCACATCGTCCAGGGACTCACCACTGACGATTTCAGCAGTGCCAAGATGAAAGCGACCGAAGAAGAGCTCCGCGAAGAGCGTGCAAGTGTCGAAGCGCTTTTGGCTTAGACTTCGGCAACGACAGACTATCTGCAATTCGAGCTGGGGAGATGCGTCATCAACACATCTCCCTTTTCCTTTGCGCTATCCAGTGCGTGAGCACGGCAAAGACTCAGCGACGCGTATCAGCCTTTTCCCGTTTGGTCAGCTCTTCGCTTGGCTCGACGGCTGCTTCGACCGGATTCGAAAACAGGACGCTGCTGGTCAATTGCTGATCAATTCCTTCGAAACGACTCAACATCGACGATTCGAGTGTAAATATGACGGACAAACGTCGGCCCTCGTCGTCCGAAAGATGATAGTACACCCATTTGATGGGTGTCTTGGCGACCTGGCCATTCGCGACGACGCGTAAAGCTCGCACACCCTGCGAGTTCACAGACTGGCTGGCGGATTCGATTTCCTTACAGTTCTTCGCGAGTGCTTTTTGTACGTCGGTTCGAAATCCGTCCAGCGTAATCTGCGTTCCCGCGATGCCTTTGGTCAGCTGGTCGATCTTGCAAGTTGCAATCAACGCGTCACCTTCGACCATCCGGAGCGTCGAGGAGAACTTGCGATTTGTTAGCACATGCCAACGTCGATCCATCGCCAACCGAAATCCGCCGCTCGCAGGACTAAACTCCAGCAGACGATCGTTGTCGCTCGGTCGAGTGTTCACGGTGCGAAGTACCGCAGGGGTCAAGGCATCCGACTTCTCGATCGCTTCACGTGCGGTTCGAATGCGGCTGACAACGTGAAACCCTGGAGCAGCCAACCCAACATCTCGCTTCTCTCTTAGTGCAAGCGCAACCCAAGAAACCATTTTGAGTTCGCGATCGAACCGGTAATTCCCTTTGACTTCGATCTTCGTTTTCACGCCGTCGACCAGTCCGTCAATCGTTCCTTCCAACGAAACAGACACCTTATCCCCAGATATTTCCTCGACCTTGCTGGTTAGCGTTCCGTTTTCCACGGATTCGATCCGCAATAGTTCCGCCGTGATTCGATCCTCCAACTCCCAAGACTCACTGAGCGACACGCTTCGATTCGGCAATAGCCGCTCGGGCGGAAAGCCACCCGATGGTACATCGATCAAGTCAATCTCTTCGCGGGAGAGCGGACCATTAGGCGACGTGAATCGCTCTTTCGCACTCAGGCCGCCGGTCATCAGAACTAGCTGACGGTCCGACCGAAGTTCGCGTTGATCAGCCATGTTGTTAACTTCGAAATCTGCCTTCGCGTCCCAGTAGTGACGCAGTGTGGGAAAGCTGTCGCCATCGATCCCCAATTCATCGAAGAACATCTCCGCTTCGAGCTTCAGCGGGATGTGCTGCTGGTTCGAGTTGGCTTGTTTCGCATCCGTCGGTCTGTCTTTTCTTGACTCGTCAGACTCCGCGCTTTTCGAGTCGGTGGTGCCGGGACGACTTACGTGCAGTGAACCAGAAACTTCAACGATCGTCTTTACCCGCGTGTAGGAGCCGAGATGCTCGCGTGGCGACATCTGTACGGATTCGGCAAGAACATCCGCCTGGCTAACCCAACTCAGTTGTAGGCCCAGCAACAAGGCAAAGAATCCTGAATTCGAAAAAAATGAGTTCAAGTGCCGCTTTTGCGCGTTGATATACATGGCGACATGCGTCCTTTTAATTGAGTGGGCAGGTCGTGGTAAGAGCCAGCTGGTGCTCGCAGCGGAAACATTCCTGAACCACGCGTCGGGTTTAAGGATTGAAATCGCCTAATGAAACGGAGGCTCGTTTATTGAGTAACGACGACCCGAGCTTTTGGGCTATCGACCATCCGGTTACCGAAAGTTCATTCGTGGAAACGATGCTTAGCGAGCTTTTCGTGAGCGTCAGGAATTGACTCCCGACTTGTGAAGATAGGAAGACATTTGCGGTTAAAGCGTGCTCGCGCAAACTGCTTTGATAGCGTTTTTGGCAACAACTTCGCGACACTTGGTTTTTGCGCAACTGCTTATCCAGCAAGACACTTACGACATAGTGTCGTAATGTTGAGACCGAGAAAATCAAGGTTTCGCAATGGATAAAGGGCAAACTTCGACCAACCCAAAACGAATTACAAGCGTATTTGCAGTAGGATGAGGCAGTCTTCGAGTCAAGTGACTCAGGGCCAACTCATCTCCGACCGAGGCAAGCGTGACGGTCTTCGTCACGGCGGTCGAAAACACGATGGCAGGAACAGGCCATCTACGGTGGGACGTCAGTTTGGGCGTTGTAACGACGCACGGAACACCAAACCTGACGTAGGAGGTATAGAAGAATGGCTAAAGGAAGATATCGCAGTGCGATTGTTGAACAGCTTTTGGACCAACAGAAGCGGTTCGCCCCTCGTGAGCGAAAAATTGAACAGATAGACCGCGCCGAGCGATTACTAACCGAAATCGTCGACGACAAGACGTACACATACGAGTACATCTGCTTCCGCGTTACGGACTATCGCCCAGAATCAAATCCGCAGTTAGCGATCAGTGGCAAAAATCTGAAATACGATTTGCAACTGTTCATCGAAGACCTTTCGGATGCTGCTGACATCTCCATCGAGGAGATTCCACAGCAAGTCCATACAGTCGATGAACTGGCAAAGCGTTTCAAGGTTTCAACCAAAACGATCTCTCGCTGGCGACGCCAGGGCTTGGTGAGTCGCCGACTGCTGTTCGGCAAGCGAAAGCGTGTGGGCTTTCTCGATAGCTCAGTGCATCGATTCATGTCCACGTGCGGAGCCAAGATCGAACGCGGCGAGAAGTTCAGCCAGCTAACCGATCAGGAAAAAGGCGAGATCATTCAACGAGCTCGTCGTCTGGCTCGGACAGGCGGTTGCCCATCTGAGATCACGCGACGCATCGCCCATCACATGGGTCGCAGCGTCGAAACGATCCGCTACACGCTCAAGCAGTTCGACCAACAGCATCCGGACATGGCGATCTTCCCGGACAAAACCGGACCGCTGACCGACGATGTCAAGGTTCGAATCTTCGAGCAATACCGTCGCGGGGTATCTGTGGAAGACTTGTGCGTGCGATTCTGCCGCACCAAGACATCCATCTACCGTGTCGTAAATGAGATGCGGGCCAACCACATCATGGAACTTCCGTTGGACTTTATGGACAACGAATGCTTCCGCGATGAGTCGCTGGAAAAAGAGATCCTAGGCCCAATGCCTGTTTCGGACACTCCAGCCAAGAAGATTCGAGTACCAAGCGGCCTGCCGCCGTACCTCGCATCGCTGTATGAGGTGCCCCTGTTGAACCGAGAGCAGGAAGGTCACCTATTCCGAAAGTTCAATTACCTCAAGTACAAGGCCTCAACACTGCGTGAGCAATTGAATCCAGCACGGGCTCGAAGCAGCCAGATGGACAAGATTGAGCACTACTACAGCGAGGCAGTGAAGGTAAAGAATCGGATTGTGCAGTCCAACTTGCGTCTGGTGGTCTCGATCGCCAAGCGTCACGTCTCGCAGACCGAAGAGTTCTTTGGGCTCGTGAGTGATGGAAATATGTCGCTGATCCGTGCGGTCGAGAAATTCGACTACGCTCGCGGTAACAAATTCAGCACTTACGCCAGCTGGGCGATCATGAAGAACTTCGCAAGGACGATCCCAAGCGAATTCAAGCAACGGGACCGGTTCCGGACCAGCCAAGACGAAATGTTCTCGTCAACGGTTGACCAGCGGACTGACCAGTACGAACTGGAAAGTGCCCAGCAAATGCGAGAATTCCAGATCAACCGGATCCTTGAGAGCCTGGACGAACGCGAGCAGAAAATCATCATTTCTCGCTTCGGCCTCGACCACAGCAAGGAACCGCAAACGTTGAAGGAAGTCGGTGCCGACCTAGGTGTAACCAAAGAACGAATTCGCCAAATCGAGACGCGAGCACTCGATAAACTGCGGCTCGCTGCTCACGAAGAGCGAATCGACGCACCCGATTAATTGCCTGCGGCTGGCAACCGCTAGCACGACATGAGCACGGCCGGGATGATTCTCGGCCGTTTTTGTTTTCTTGGCGGCGATTTTTGCCGATCATTTTTTGGTCTGGATGTGTCCGTCGCTTTAGGCTATTTCGACCGCCAAAGCATTCCGCAAAACAATGCCCTCGAAAACACCAAAGTCGTATTGCAAAGGAAAGGTGTTTCGATATAGTGACCGGTTTTCCAAGTTCTTGGACTCATCGCTAGCGTAGCTCAATTGGCA
>CAYQMZ010000397.1:0-7260 GCA_964418725.1 uncultured Pirellulaceae bacterium | reverse complement strand
GAAGGAAGCCTAGTTGGCATCGTCACCGGTTTCGTCGGCGTCGGAGGAGGCTTCTTGATCGTTCCCGCGTTGGTGGTTTTTGGCAGACTTCCGATGCGAAGGGCTATTGGAACGAGCTTGGTCATCATCGCATTCAAAGCAGCAATCGGCTTTGCGCAATACCAGCAACGCTTGATGGCTCAAGACATGTCCGTTGACGGGCAAACGATTCTGACATTCGTATTGATCGGCGTTGTTGGCAGCGTGGTCGGCAAGGCAGTCAATTCGCGGATCGACCAACCGAAATTGAAAACTGTCTTTGCAAGTTTTCTGGTGGTACTCGGGGCATTCATCGTGCTCACGGAGGGTCGCAAATTGATCTCTGCCAAGACGTCCCAATCCGTCGTCGAAACAGCCACTTCTTCGACGGACACGAAACTCGTTTTAACCCACGACGCGAGCGATTCACTGCTCGCAACTCAAGCTCCAAGGAGATAGCGTTATGTTGCTCAAATACTTCTACGACGAAACGCTGGCTCATGCGTCTTACATGGTCGGCTGTCAACGATCCCAGACCGCGGTCATCGTCGATCCAGGTCGCGACATCGATCAATACCTTGAAACCGCACGACGAGAAGGCCTGAAGATCACAGCCGTCGCGGAAACACACATTCACGCCGACTATGTTTCCGGCGCACGTGAACTGGCGGATCGCGTTGGTGCAAAACTGTATGTCTCCGATGAAGGCCCCTCGGAATGGAAGTACCAGTTCGCGGACCAATACGAGCACCAGCTGGTAACCGACGGCGACAGTTTCTTGATTGGCAACATCAAGTTCGACGTGCTGCACACCCCAGGACATACGCCCGAGAGCATTTCGTTTTTGGTAACAGATCAGGGAGGTAACGCCGACGAACCGATGGGGATTTTCACGGGTGACTTCGTATTCGTCGGCTCCATTGGGCGGCCCGATTTGCTGGAAGAGGCTGCTGGTCTGACCGATACCGCGGAACCCGGTGCACGCCAACTCTTCCATTCTGCCGAGCGTTTCAAGCAACTACCGGACTTCATCCAAGTTTGGCCTGCACACGGTGCAGGTAGCGCGTGCGGAAAAGGCTTAGGGGCGATTCCTTCCTCGACCGTAGGCTACGAGAAGCGTTTCAATCCGGCTCTTCAATTCACCGACGAACAAGAGTTCGTTGACTACATTCTTGCCGATCAGCCAGAGGCCCCGAAGTACTTTGCGGTGATGAAGCGGGTCAACAAGGAAGGGCCAGCGTTGCTTCGTGAAGCAGGACTGCCACCGTTGCAGTCGATTGAAACACTTCGAGAAACTCTTGGTCACGCAACGGTGATCGACCTGTCCGCATCGGCGCGTTTCGCGGACGGACATGTGCCAGGGACGATCAATATTCCAACGGGGATGCTTGCGGCTTGGGCCGGCTGGGTGGTCGACTACTCAAAGCCTGTCTACCTGATTGCAGAGCCCAACCAATTACCCGAAGCGACGCGAGTACTTCGCAAGATTGGACTCGACGACCTGCGAGGCTACTTCGACGCTGGACACGTAAGCAATTCGGGTCAGAGCACGCAACGCTATGAGTCACAGCCCCCACAAGAGCTGGCGGCGCGAATCGAATCGGGCACCGTGCAATTGCTGGACGTGCGATCGGACAGCGAATGGAACGCGGGACGAATCGAACAAGCGGAACATCGATTTCTGGGCAAATTGCCCTCGGAGTTATCGGGGCTTTCGTCGAGCAAACCCATCGTTACGCAATGCAAAGCCGGCGGGCGTTCTGCGATTGCCGCCAGCATTTTGCAAGCTGCCGGTTATGAAGTCATCAATATGTCGGGTGGATTTGATGCCTGGAAGCAGTCGGGCAAACCTGTCGACGAAACGTCGGCTGCTCAGGCCTGCAGCATCGGTTCGTCGGGAAGTTGCTAGGCGACTCACTTTCGCACTGATCCGCCTGTGATGGTCTGGCCGGATACTCAACTCCGACCAGACCGCACGACGACATCATGAATCTGTTTTGGGAGACGCAAAATGAAAGAGTTTTTGACTGCCGTCGCAGTGTTGGCTACTTGGTTTGCATTAAACGCGTGGGTGCTACCTCGGTTTGGTGTGAAGACGTGACTGTCGGGAAGTTGCGCGGTGGACCCGCGATCCGAATCGAACCGTAACCAGATCGGCGATGGCCAGGAAACTTCCGACACCTCGCCTACAGCGAATCCCAATCCAGAGTCAGTCGTAAAGGAAATCCCATGAACTGGATCTTGCAGCCGTGGCCTTGGTGGTGCTCCGGAATCTTGATTGGATTGACAGTTCCACTGCTTTACCTCTTGGCCGGCAAGGCTTTTGGGATCTCCACCAGCCTGCAACAAGCCGGGGCAATGTGTGCTCCCAACAGTCGCCTGGAATACCTCAGCAAACACGACCGGCAGGCAAACATGTGGACAATCGTGTTCGTTGTCGGGATAGGCTTGGGCGGGTTTATCGCAACGCATTTTCTGTCTGCGGCCCCAGCTGCCTTGTTGCCCGACACCTACAAGAGTCTTGGCGGAGGCCTCAAATTGCTCTTGGGTGGATTCCTAATTGGATTCGGCACGCGCTACGCGGGCGGCTGCACTTCCGGTCACTCCATTACGGGGATAGCCAATTTGAATTGGCCGAGTTTGGTGGCGACCGTATTTTTCTTCGTCGGGGGCCTCGCCGTGACTTGGGGCCTGGGAACATTCATCTTTACGAGAGTCATGCAATGATCCAGAACGCCCAACCTGTCGTGCGAGACGAACACGACAATGACGAGCCGACCTCCAACGTTGACCGGCTTTCAAATGACAGCGTTGTAGCAGACCGTCTTCCAACGGAAAGTCAGTCTGTCGGCGGTCTGTCACTGGCTGGCCGTGTGAGCGTATTGCTGATGGGCGTCTACCTGGGAATCCTGTTCATCAAATCTGATGTCGCCAACTGGGACCGCGTCCACGCCATGTTCCTTTTTCGTGAAGCTCACATGTACTTGATCATCACGGTGGCAATCGTGGTGGCGATGGCTTCGATGTTTGTCATTAGGCGGCTTGAACTACGCAGCTTGCAAGGTGCACCGATCCGCTACAAACCCAAGCCTTATCACACGGGCGTCGTCATTGGCGGCATGCTGTTTGGCGCGGGGTGGGCCATCACCGGCGCTTGCCCAGGCCCCATCTATGCTCAAATCGGTGCGGGCGAGTGGATGGCAGTTTGCACGCTTGCCGGAGCAATCCTTGGCATGTTCAGCTACGCCCGGCTGAAGCCAATCCTCCCGCATTGAGTCAATTGCGCTCATGGCGTCTGGAACGAACCAGGACAGCTTGTCGAATCCCGTGCCGCTCTGATCGCGACAAAACCGCCCAATTTGCTCGCTCCCAACGCACAATCGGCCCGTCTCTGGCTTGCCAAAATGAAGGAATTATGGTCAAACTGGCCATGTTTTTTGACGGACCGGCGGCCTCGTAGACTGCCCTGCACATCGTCAGGAACACCACGTCGAACAATTAACCGATACCAAGGAGTCCCCAGTGAGACGCCCTTTTGTTGCTGGCAACTGGAAAATGAACCTCAACCGAGCCGAGTGCGAAGCACTGGCAAAAGGAATCGTGGAGGGCCTAAGCGGGGACGGGTGTGAGGTCGGGATCTGTCCACCTTCACCCTATTTGGACGTTGTTTGCGCCGCAGCCAAAGGATCGGCCGTGGGTGTTGGTGCCCAAAACATGTACCACGAGCCCAAAGGGGCTTACACCGGTGAAGTCTCTAGCGGAATGCTCAACGATTTGGGCTGCAGCTATGTGATCCTGGGGCACAGTGAGCGTCGAAATATCCTGGGCGAATCCAACGAGGACGTCAATAAGAAGCTGATGGCAGCACTGGCTGCTGGCCTGACTCCTATCGTCTGTGTGGGTGAATTGCTTGAGCAGCGAGAAGCAGGCGAGACGGCGTCTGTAATACGTGCCCAGTTTGACGGATCGTTTGCTGGCATTTCTGCGGAAGACGTGCAGAAGTGCGTGATTGCCTACGAACCAGTCTGGGCGATTGGGACAGGAAAAGTAGCCACCCCAGAGCAGGCGGAGGAGGTTCATGCCGACCTACGCAAGCTTATGGAGGAGCGTTACAATGCCGAAACTTCGTCGGCAGTACGAATTCAGTACGGTGGCAGCGTTAAGCCAGACAATGCGGCCGAGCTGCTTTCGCAACCCAACATTGATGGTGCGCTCGTTGGCGGAGCTTCTCTGAAACCAGAGAGTTTCCTGGGCATTATCCAGGCAGCCGGATAAACACTTGTACGATTTGTTGGCGAATACATTGATCCAGTCGGGCATTCCGGCGATTTGGAACCAAGACAAATGCAATTTCTTTTCGGTTTGATACTGAGCCTCGTTTCTGTCTTCCTAATCCTGCTCGTGCTGGTTCAACGCGGTCGCGGCGGCGGACTAACCGGTGCGTTGGGCGGAATGGGCGGACAGAGTGCCTTTGGTACCAAGGCTGGTGACACGTTTACCAAGATCACGGTGATTTCGGCGACCGTTTGGATTTTGCTGGCTATCTTGGCTGTCAAATTCCTAGGTGGAAGCTCTGGCCCCTTGGGGGATGCCCAGCTGGGAACAGCAAACGCAGCCACTTCCACCGACACCGGTGGTGCTTCTGCGGCCAGCGGCGGAACCGCGGCAGGAAACGCTTTGGATAATCTTCCCGCCGCCGGAAACAGCGGGACTGCTGCTCCCGGTGGAACGTCTGGCAACGCCGAAGCCGAACCATCTTCGGAGTAATCTCCGAACCCATTCAAGCCTACATGGGCGGCCAGTTCATCCGGCGCCGCCCATTGTGACGCTGTGGGAAACATCCGTCTCGCAAACTCAAGCTCTATCCCGACGAGATCAGCATGTTGCTAAGTATGACGGGGTACGGCGCTGGACAAGCGAGCACCGACGGCATGAACGTCGTCGTCGAAATACGCACGGTCAACAATCGCTACCTCAAATTGCACAGCCGCCTTCCAGATGGTTACGCGGCACTTGAACCTCGTATTGAGGAGCAGGTGCGCAAGCAGGTTCGACGTGGTGCGGTGCAACTCAACGTCGATTTGCGACGGACATCCGCGGGCGAAGACTACAAACTCAACATCGATCTGCTGCGTTCCTACGCGGAGCAGGCTCGCACCGCAATTCGCGAAATCGGTGGCAACGATTCCCAATCTGGGTCGGATTCCGCACCGTCGGTCGACTTCAACGCGTTGCTCTCCCTGCCCGGAGTCGTTTTAGACGATCGCCAGCGATCGAATACGGCAGACGAAGCCTGGCCAATCGTCCAACAGGCCCTTAAGGCCGCTATCGACGATCTTCGCTCCATGCGAGAAACCGAAGGTCGTGCAATGGAGAAGGACCTCACCGAGCAACTGGACGACATTGCACAGTCGGCAGACGCCGTCAAAGAATTGGCTCCCGTGGTGGTCGCAGCCTACCAGCAACGACTTTTGGAGCGATTGAACAAATTGCTCGCAGAGCATGACGTCCAAGTGGAGCCGGCCGACATAGTGCGAGAAGTCGGTGTTTACGCGGAGAAAGCTGATATTTCCGAGGAAATTGTTCGACTGGAAAGTCATATTGGTCAATTCCGCGAAATAATGAAACAACCCATAGGTGCTGGTCGCAAGCTAGAGTTTCTCGTGCAGGAGCTGCTACGCGAGACCAATACGATTGGCTCGAAGGCAAATAACGCCGAAATTGCCAAATTGGTGGTTCACGTTAAAACATGTATTGAACGCATTCGTGAGATGGTTCAAAACGTTGAGTGAACGCCGCTTTTGTCAATTCGGTTCGAAATCCGATCGCCGAAACGCAAGATGAGCCCAAAACTCGCAGAATCGAGACCAAAGCAACCCGCACACAGGGAATCGGACATGTCCGAATCGGACGTCGCGGCGTCAAAACGGAACCAGCGAGGGCGACTGGTGATCTTTTCTGGGCCGTCTGGTGCCGGTAAGACCACCCTCCTCCGTAAGCTGCTGGAGTCTTCTAATCAGCCGCTTCGTATGAGTGTTTCGGCCACGACCCGTCCGCCTCGCCCTGGAGAGCAGGATGGCGTCGATTATCATTTCCTTACGCCTGAAGAGTTCGAGAAAAGGCGATCTGCAGGTGAATTCCTTGAGTGTTTCGAGGTTTTCGGCCGTGGTTACTGGTATGGGACGCTTCGAGAGACGGTGTCCGCTAGTCTGAATGCCGGTCAATGGGTAATCTTAGAGATTGACGTCCAGGGACGATCGAAGGTGGTTGAGCAATATCCGCATGCGACCACGTTCTTCGTTCGCCCAGAAAGCGTCGAAATCCTCGAGCAGCGACTTCGCGATCGAGGAACTGAGAACGAAGAAACGATCCAGCGTCGTCTGGAAGTTGCCAAGCACGAATGGCCGTTCGCCAAAGAATACACCTACGAAATAATCAACCACAGCATCGACCGGGCCGTACAAGAGATCTGCGAAAAGTTGGACGAACTGGCTGGCGAGCCGTAATCGGTACTCGACGCCAATCGCAAATCCTGACGACCGTGATGTAACTCTGCCTTCGCACTGGGGGACCTGACGCCATGATGGAAGAACTTCGAGAAGAAACGATCGTCAACAAAGTAGGCGGACGTTTCAAGCTTTCGACGCTTATTCAAAAACGACTCGTTGCACTCAACAAAGGCAGTCGTCCGCTCATCGAAATGGACGCCGAGAGCAAGATGGAGGTTGTCCTGCAGGAAATCGTGCAAGACAAAATCTATCTCGACTCGTCCAATGAAGTTCGCGTCACCGGGGAATCCGAAGATGAAGCCGGCGGCTTCAGCGACGTGAACCCAATGATGACCTAATTGAGTTGCCGCGAATCGTTGACGCTTTCGATTGCCATCGCATCCGAGAGTCGTGACGACTTCCGCTATGGCTTTTCGAGTTCACGCGTGACGCGTTGATCGCATTGCGCGTGAAGCAGTAGCCACTCAAATTCAGTCAGCGACCCCGGAGCCCATTCAGTGACTTCACGCGAGATCATTGTTGGCGTTTCCGGCGGGATCGCGTCTTATAAGGCCGCTGACTTGGTCAGCAAACTGGCACAGGCCGGCAACAGCGTTTCCGTCGTGATGACGGAAAGCGCCCAAAGCTTCGTCGGGCAAGCAACCTTCGCCGCCCTATCAGGCCGGCCAGTCGCCACGCGATTGTTCGATCCTGCTTTTCCCTTAGGTGCGCACATCGAGATTGCTCGTCGCGC
>CAYQMZ010000396.1:0-7292 GCA_964418725.1 uncultured Pirellulaceae bacterium | reverse complement strand
CGTAACACAATACTGCGGCCCCGAATCCGGGAGAAACAGCAGAGAAAAGTCGCGGTTATACATTTACGTCGATGTACTGTCGGGCGAGAACGGAAAGCAAATTCGTCGAATGCGTTCTCGGCCAGTAGAGATTCAACATTCTCATTCGACACTGATAAAGCATGTCGAGTACTCAGCTGGCTCTTTGTTGGTGGAGCTAAATCGGCCGAACGAAGGTCTGGATCAAGTCTTGGTTTTCGCGCTGTCATCGCAGCGGTTAACGTCTTCCACCAACCGAGTTCAATTCCCGCAGTTGCTAGACCTAAACGGTGATGGAATTTGGGACTTGGTTGGCTGGACACCCCAGGATCGTCGTTCGAACCGCAAGGGTGGTCAGCTGCGAGGTTGGCGTTCAGGACTGGCTGCAGGTGCCGATTGGAAAGTGACCGGTCAACAATTGCATGCCGTTCCTGATGTGGATGGCGATGGTGTGGACGACGCTTTGCGCTTGCCAGAGGCACCGGCTGGTCGCAACATCGGCATGATTTCTGGGGCCACGGGACGTACCATTTGGCAACAAGACTTCGTGTCCAGCGGTACGATCCACGTCCACTCGACGCACGCGGATTTCGACAACGATGGTGCTTTCGATTTATTGGTGGGCGCCTACTGCCCACAGATAAGGAAGCACACTCCGCTGACGGCGCTGGCTGGTCGAACCGGACGAAAAATCTGGGAGTTCAGTCTGGAGTCGCCGGGTTCGTGGGACTCACACGAGCTACTCGAAGCCGTTGATCTGGATCACGACGGCGAGCAAGAAGTGCTGATGCTGGTGCGAGGCAAAGCCGACGCGATGCCGGGGATGCCGACAGGAAACTCGCCGTTGCAGCTAACTTGCATTACGGCTCGTGGGCGACTGCGGTGGCAACAGCAGCTCAGCGTGAGTCCAAATGAGGTTACAGGTTTCAAGGCGGGCTTTCGGCATAGGTGTGTGGACGCCAACGGCGACGGTGTTTTGGACGTGTTGGCGTTTGATACAAACCGCGCCGGAGACGAATTACGTTGCCGCCTTTGGGACGGAGTTGATGGCAAGCCAATGTGGCAGGATGTGGCTGGGGTGCTGAGGGAACCGAACGAACCAAAGGTGAAGGCTTCGTGGTGGAGCCAATATCCGCATATGTGCGTGTTTGGTGGGGATCAGCCGAAGATCGTTTCTATTCGATGCCGTGATGCCGTAAACGTGCGGGCACTTGATGCAAAAACTGGCGAGGCCGTGTGGAGTTGGAGCGATGATACTTCGTTTTCAACTCGAAGTGGCGAGGATCGCCTTTCTGGGAATCCGGTTCCGTTAGCGTGTCGCACGCCTACCGGTCAGCATCTAGCGTTTTGGTACGTCAAGGAGCATCCAGTCGACAATGGCCCCAATGAGTTGACCTGTGACTTGGTGTTGTTGAACGCATCAGATGGGCATGAACTGCAACGCTTCGAAATGTTCCATCAAAACGTGGCAAACGAAAGAGACATTAGTTGGTGGCGGATTTGGGCGATTGATCTTGATGGTGATAACTTCGAAGAGATCATCTACTCGACGCCGTCGCATGTGGTCGCTTATTCGTTGGTTGACAAGAAAATCCTCTGGGAGCACGAGATTCGACTTGAGAGCCACGTGATTGATTCAGTCGAACGCCGCGATGGGAACGTGGAAATCCGTCTGATCACGAAAAACGACGAGGGACAGCCTTGTGAAATGCGAGGGATCGATCAACACGGGACCATGACTTGGAAGCATACGTTCCACGGAAATCTACGGCTCGAACGCATGCCCACGTATGAGTGGTTGGATGTGATGCACCAAAGTGTCGCTCCGTTTACACCAAAGCTTCTGTGTCGATCACGCGACCGGAACACGACACAGTGCAGAAGCGTTGCACCACGTGAGAGAGAACCTGGCTCCAAGAGCACTCCGTCGCAAGACGCAACACAGCGCACGGACGAGGGCGACGGAGAGCAAGTAGTGCAGACGTCGGGTTCGCTGGGTAAACCGAACGCGAAGGTGACATTGAGCCCTGATCCCAGAAATCTGCGAAGGCTGAATATTGGTGCACCAGACGACTCGTTCGCGTTTCTCTTGCGACCGATCGTGTGTGCCGCGGTGCTAATCGTCTTACCCGTTGTGATGTTGCGCCGGTTGCTGCGCGGACGGTGGACACTCAAAACGCTGTTGTGTCTTCCCTTAGTTGTTGGGGTGGTGATCACTGTTGCGCAGTGGCCCACCGCTTCTCAACCTTCGCAGTTCAATGTCATCACTTGGAACTACTTTCAAGGCATCGGCGCAATCTTGGCGTGGGTTCCCATCTATGTGCTCGTTCGCAAGCTTGCAAAACGCACCTTGGAAATGAAGTGGGGGATTGTGGCTGGCATGATGATTGGCGTTGTCGTGTGCACTGCACTCTTCTCGTTGAACGTCATGGCTTCGTCGGGGTACTTCGAGGAAATTGGGCCGGTGCGTTACGCACTAGACGGATGCTGGATGTGTCTGTTCGGTGGCGTCCAGATATTCGGAATTCTGGTATGTCTGCGTGAGTTCTTTGGTTCCATCGGAAAACGATGGGGGAGTCGACCGCGAGTGGGGACGGCCCAATGACAACGGACGATCGAGATTGTGAGTCGACCAGCCAATCGTCCGAGGATTCGAAATTGGATGGCAACGACGCTGTTCGTGACTCCCAGTGGGCTGGCTATCAGCCGTGGTTGCGTCTGCAAGCTCGCCTGCAAATCGACGCACACTTTCGCGGTAAGTTTGATGAGTCGGATATCGCACAGCAAACCATGATCGAGGCATGGCGGTCTCAATCTAATTTTCGTGGCGGGAGTGAACCGGAACGTCTGGCTTGGTTGCGACAGATCCTGGCTCGTGTACTCGGTCACGAAGTGCGCCGATATCGCGGAACGAAAAAACGCGATATCGCGAAAGAGAGATCCCTAGAGCAATCGATTGCCAGTTCATCACAGATGCTGGGCCAGTTGATGGCGGCCGACGGGCTTACGCCTAGCCAAATTGCACAACGCCAGGAGGAAGAGGCTCGGTTGGCCGCCGCATTGGAGCGGTTGCCGAAGGAGTATCGGGAAGTCATCATTCGCCGCAATATTCAGGTGCAATCGCACGAGCAAATTGCGGAAGCGTTGGATAAGTCGGTTCCGGCCGTCCGGATGATCTGGGTCCGAGCATTGAAGCGGTTGAAATCTGAAATGCGAGATTGATTGCCCGGTTCCTGGAAGCAGGCTTGTTCGGCCTGTTCCGCTCATTCGATCCTACAAAATGCTCACCCGGTCCCTGATAATTGGCAATTGCGTTATGCTACGGCCGGTAAAAGTCACCTCGTTACGAGTGCAGTGACATGTGGAAAATCGTTTTTGTGATGGCGTTGGGATTGGCAATGAATGTCTCTAATGAAAGTCTCGCGAGTGACAATGGAAGCCAAGCCGGTCGTGCAACCGTTTGGTTTGGGACACGCGGTCAATCGGATGGCATCTATTGCGCGACGATCGACCTAGAGTCTGGCGAGGTCAGTGATACGGAGCTGGCCGCAAAAATCGCGGCGCCAGGTTTCTTGTGTGTTAACTCGGCGGGCGATCGACTTTACACGCTTGGCAACGTTGCGGGCACGGAAGACAACGTGGCTTCCTATCGGATCGGCCCCGATCATAAGACGCTCGAGCTGATCGGTTCTGCCAATACGGGCTGCGGAAAGCCAACGCATATATCACTGAGTCGAGACGAGAAGACGCTGTTGCTTGCTCACTATGGCGGAGGTGCAGTTGCTGCGCTGCCGGTCGACGAAGCGGGAAAGATTCTGCCTCCGACGTCGCAGATCCATCACTCGGGAGCCAGTGTTAACAAGCAACGTCAGGATAAGCCTCATCCACACTGGATCGGCTCGACGCCAAAAAACAAATTCGTGCTGGTTCCCGATTTGGGAACGGACGAAGTGGTCGTTTATCGCTTTGACAAATTGAAGCACACGTTGAAGCGTCACGGTGCTGGTCAAGTCCCGCCGGGTTCGGGACCTCGACACTTGAAGTTTCATCCCAACGGTATGTGGGCCTACGTGCTGAACGAATTAGGACTGACCGTTACGGGGTTCAAGTACGACGCGGACAACGGATCGTTGGACGAATTTCAAACCGTGGTTGCCTTGCCGGAGTCAGAAACAAAAGACATCCTGACGCTGGGGTCAGAAATTCGCATGCACCCGACGGGCAAGTTCGTCTACGCGGCGATCCGCGGTCACGATGTGATTGCCGTCTTTCAGGTCGACCAACAGACAGGTGAGTTGACGTTGATCGAACGAGAGCCGGTCCGAGGCAGCTGGCCTAGAAACTTCGGCATCGATCCAACAGGAAAATGGCTATTGGCCGCGGGAGCAGAATCCTCGACAGTTGCGGTATTCAAAATCGACCAGGAAACAGGTCGGCTGACGTTCACGCGGCAAGTCATCAACGTGCCCCAGTGCATCTGTGTCGAGTTTCAATCGCATTAAGCGGCACGCACTGAAACGCATCGCATTTAGATGTAACCACTTGGCTGAGTACGCGACGATAGCGCTCCTCAGGAAACACTCCTCCAACACCGCTGACGCGTTGGCATGATTCCCGCAGAGCTGATCAAGAAGATCCGACGCATTCAGATTCGGACGTCGCGGATCGTCGACGAGATGCTTGCCGGACAGTACCACTCGGCATTCAAGGGTCGGGGGATGGAGTTCGAGGAAGTTCGACCTTACCAAGTCGGCGATGACGTGCGGTCGATTGATTGGAACGTCACAGCCAGAACTGGCGAGCCGCACATCAAGCTATTCCGAGAAGAACGCGAGCTTGCGGTGCGGCTGTTGGTGGATCTGAGTGCCTCGCAAAGTTTGGGGACGCACTATCAGACTAAGCGTGACCTCATCGCAGAACTGAGTGCCACGATTGCGTTTGCTGCGATTAAGAACAACGACAAGGTTGGCCTCACCCTGTTCACCGACGCCATCGAAAAAGCGATTCCACCGGCCAAGGGTTCGCGTCATGGACTGCGGTTGATTCGCGAGATCTTGTATACGCAGCCGATCGGACTGGGGACCAGCATCAAGACCGCGATCGAACACCTGTCACGAACGGCGAATCGAAGAAGCGTTGTGTTTGTCGTTAGCGACTTCCTTGATTCCAACTATCGACAGGCGTTGAAGATCGCTACTCGAAAACACGATATCACGCCGGTTGTCGTCAGTGATCGACGCGAGCGAACGATGCCGAACGTCGGGTTGGTTCGTCTTCGAGATTCGGAGTCCGGTGAGACGGTCGTCTTCGATACGGGTAGTGCACGTAATCGGCGCAAGTACCAGGAGTATCAACAGAAGCGAGAGGAAGCTCGCGATACGATGTTCCGGCAATTAAAGCTGGATGCAATTCGACTGGAGACTGGTGAAGAGTTCGTCGAACCGCTGCAGAAGTTCTTTCGGAAACGTGAGCGGGCACGCAACGCTTGATCTACTTCGTGGCTAGATGCGAAGATCGGCCGTACTCGCGTGCCCTCAGTTGTCTTGCTCGTTCGCGTCCTGCTGACGTTTCTGAAGTAACTTTAGTGCGTGCGTTTCGCCCCACTCTTTCAATGTGTTCAAGATCGGTTCGAGCGACGTGCCTTCTTCGGTAAGTTCGTACTCGACGCGCGGTGGAACCTCGGCGTAGACGATTCGATTCACTAGGCCTGATGCCTCAAGTTCGCGCAGTTGTTTCGTCAGCATTCTTTGCGTGACGTCGCCGACTTGTCGCTTGAGTTCGCTGAATCTTAGGCGTCCGCCCAGTAGGTAGTAGAGCACGATTCCCTTCCACTTGCCCCCGATCAATTCGAGCGTCGCTTCCACTGGACACGCAGGTAATTCGTAGTGGGTGTGGCGAGATTTGTTGGTATCCATTTTGTGCCTACGTGTCCAAATTGTGCGTACTTGTTCGTGCAAGTGATACATCTACTATGACGAGTGCACGGTGAGTGGCAACGTTGAATCGGACGAAAAAACAAAACTGTAATCGCCGCAAAGGGCAATGTGATCATGAGCTACGAAGGCTACACGACATTCAAATGTGAACAGAAGGATGGCGTTCTAACGGTCACCATCGACTACCCGCCCGTAAACCTGCAGGGGCAGGAAATGCTGGCGGATTTGAATACTCTCTGTTTGCGACTCGAGCGTGACCGTGACGTCAAGGGTGTCGTTTTTCAGTCAGCTCATCCAGAGATTTGGGTCTGTCACTACGATACGAATCTGCTGAAGGACATGTCTACTGAAGCTGTCTCTCGCGACGCAGCAGAGCTGCTTGACCTGCAGACTGTACTGGAACGAGTCAGCAAGTTGCCACAAGCAACTATCGCAAAGTTGGAAGGATTTGCACGTGGGGGAGGGCACGAGTTTGCGCTCGCGTGCGACATGCGATTTGCAGTTCGCGAAAAATTCAAGTTTATGCAGATGGAAGTCGGCATGGGGATCCTGCCTTGTGGCGGCGGAGCATCGCGAATGGCGCGACAAGTGGGCCTCGGGCGTGCACTAGAAATTATCTTGAGTGCGCGAGACTTTTCTGCGGACGAAGCAGCGGCTTACGGAACAGTAAACAAGGTGTTCGAAGCCGACGAAATCGGACCGTACGTCGACGACTTGGCCAAACGTATTGCGACCTTTCCGGCCGCTTCCATTCAGGCTTGCAAGCAAACGGTCTATGAGTCCATCGATAAGCCGATCAACGAAGCACTGAAGGCCGAAGCTTACTGGCTCTATCAAGCGACAAGCAAAACTCCAGCAATCAAGCGATTCACGATTGCCGATGAAAAAGGGATGCAGCTGGACATGGAAAACCAACGCAACTGGAACGAGCTGGTGGCCGGTGTGCAGGAAATCCAGAACGACTAACTGGACACCTGTTGAGGCGGTGGGCTCATCGAGCCTCGCTATACAACGGAATGAAATGCACATGGTTTTGGTAGCAAAGCCACAACTGTACAAGGAAACGTCGAAATGAAAGCAATGCTCATCAAAGCCTACGGGGAAGACGCTGTCTTCGAAGTTGCAGATGTTGAGAAGCCGGAAGTTAAAGCCGGTCACGTCTTGGTGAAAATTGCGGCGTCCAGTGTCAACACGGTCGACACCATGATTCGCACAATGGGCAAGGATTTGCCACTCTCACCCGACACGCCGGCCATCCTTGGCATGGACTTCGCTGGCACGGTTGAAGTGGTTGGCGAAGGCGTGACGAGCTATTCGGTCGGCGATGAAGTCTATGGC
>CAYQMZ010000395.1:0-7328 GCA_964418725.1 uncultured Pirellulaceae bacterium | reverse complement strand
ACTTGAGCGAGGTGCCGTTTTGGCCAGAAACAAACCAAGATAAGCATGGGGAGTAAAAATAAAAAAGGTCATGATACGTCGCTCCGTCGTCGTACCATGACCTCCATCCTGAAACGAGATACGCGAACGAATCTCGCCCTCCCGGCTTTGTATTACTAGTTATCGGCGCGTCCTCAGGCTGCTCCAAAGTGATTCGAGAGAAGTCACTGAACGCTAGCGGCACTACATCCGGTGAGAACCAAAAGGTCACAGCTACATTTGGATCTACCGTCAGACACAACGCTAGCTGGCAGCAGAGACTGACTGACAATCGGTCAGGAATCCCGCTTGATGGCATGTGAGAGAAGTAGGAAGTCAGCGAAGTCGACTATCCCGTCTTCGTTGATGTCGCCCCCTTCATCGCCTGCCGCTCTTCCGAAGTTTGCAGCAAGGATGGCGAAGTCCCGTTCGTCTAGCAGCCCATCGCCGTTGATGTCAGGATCTTGATCCGCCGTGTACCCCCAAACTTCCCGACCGTGAACACCGTCGTTCGCGCTGAAAAAGACGGCGTCTACCGAACTCCCCAGAACGTAGGCATCCGAACCGTCGGGTCCCAGGTTCACATCTACAACCAATTCAGTCCCAGCGATGGTTCCATCCGAACGCCACAACTCTCGACCGGAATCCGCATGGATCGCTGAAAAGTAGACCCGCCCGTCCAGGTGGGCAAAGCCTAGATCCTGCTGATAATGGCCCAATATAGGTGGCGAAATCCCGACATCGTCATAAGCAACGCGGCGCACTTCATCGCCCACAAACCCGACAATGTGCTCATGCGTGAAGAGATACTTCGCGTCATCGTCTCCAACGAATCGAAACTCACGTCCTTCAAATTCCAGCGTCTCGTAGACCGGACGCTGGAGCATCTCATCTAGGCGATCCGCATACGCGGCGTTTACTCTGGCGAGTTCCTCAGAATCACTGACGACGGCAACGGATTTCTGATCGAGATCCACTCTTTCGAATCGATTTCGGCCGAAGATCCACTCGCGAATGTACACGTCGCCATCTATGTGCTCGTAGGTCGGACTGTAAGTACAGCAGTACTCCATCTCTGGCAAAGTGACCGGCTCGTCCGTGATCTGATCGGTGCCGCTAGTCGTGCCATCGGATGTGAAAAGTTGCCCCTGAAACTGATAACCGAAGTCTTCCGGGTGATCATACTGATCGCGATCGAAGCCCTCCTCCAAAATGATCAACGGCCCCTCCACAAAACGAATAGTACTGGAGACCGATCGCCAAGCCGTATCGGCGATCACCTCGAAGGATTCGCCAGACGTCGCAAAGACAACCGTCCCGTGGTCACTGTCGGCCGAGTAGATAAGTAAGTCCTGATGGCCAATCAATTCTTGTGGCTGCGAGGGAAATTGTCCGACGAGACGCGTCTGCAAACTCATCCCGTCCGTGTGATAGATCTGATTGCCGACCAGCAACCTCATATCACCATCGGATGACTCCACGGCTCTGATTTCGTCAGCGGCAGCTTCCACACTCACGAGTTCCTGCAACTGGCCCGATTCTGCCTCGAGCCAGACCTGCGTCACTCCCTCTAGATTAGCGACAACCAACAATCGTTCGTTTATCGCCTGGAGCTCGATCTCACCTGAAAAACGCTGAACCAAGCGAGGCTCCGCCCGCGAGTCGGTCAGTACCCAAAGATCAGTACTGACCGGTAAATCTCCAGTGCGTGTCGACGTGGCGACAAAGATGCGTTCGCCGACACGGTCAACTCCCAAGACATTCTGATCGATCACTTGCGACGGAGGGGAGTCATTGCGAACCTTCCAAAGTGACGAATGCCCACCGTCACCAACACGAAAGAACAGGGTATCTCCTAACGAGGTTAGGTCCGTCGGATTTGAATTTGCTCGTCCGCTCTGCAAGTCTGCAACGATGCTAGTTCCGCCATTTGTTCCATCCGACTTCCATAACTCGCGGCCCTCCGAGATTGTCGTTGCGCTAAAGTAGAGCGTCCCCTCCAAATCGGTCAGTTCCCCCGGCATTGAGCCATCCGGGGCGGGCTGAATATCGACCTTCCGAAATTCTTTGGCGTCGATGTCCCAAACATAGAGATCCTTGTCTTGCGAGTCGGCTGCGTACACAAGCATTCCACTGGCTGCAAGCGTGCGAAACGGATTCTCAAAAGCAGCCTCCCGCGTTGCCGTTGCTCCGTCAGTTGACCAAAGAGATGCTCCACCAGGTCCGCCATCGTCCGTCGTGAAATACGCGCGACCGTCCTCAGCCTGAACGAAGTTATCGAATACAAAGGGGCCGTACGGTTCATACCTGAGAATGCCCTGAACAGGCTGAAATCGTTGGCCGTCATACCGAAGCAATTCGTACTGGCCAAGGCCGTGGTGGTTCGGTCGCACAACATGTTGCACGAAAGCGATGAGCTGTTCGTTTACCACCTTCATCAATGCAACTTCGAATCCATCCAATTCGTTGATGACTTCCGTGCCCTGAACGGTTCCGTCGGTCCTCCACACTCTCAGACCATGTGCTTCGTTCTGCGTGGTAGAGAAGAATACGTGCTCATCAAATTCGATGAGACCACGAGGACTGAGCCCAACTTGAGCCGTGCTGTAATCCATCAGCATCTGAGCGGATAGCGGCAGCCGTTGCTCGAGATACTCAAACGCCAGTCGAGACGTGCTCTTGAACATGGAGACACCCTACTTGGAAACACAACGACATCGCCCGTGCACGAGACGGGCGATATCAGCAACTAAGATTACCAAGAAGAGCGATGCCGAGAGGCCAAAAGTACTCAAAGAGACTTCTTGAGCGTGAAATGGCAGCGCACCGGGAACGACTATGCCCCGGCGAGCTTTTCACATCGCAGACTACGAGAATTCACGGCGACCAACGGAATTCTCACTGCTTTGCTGCTCGTTTGATCGAACAGGGTGAGAAGTTCCGTTTTCTGTCTAGCTACGCTAAGTCTCGGTCCTCGAACAGGATCAGTGCCAGCAGCATTGCCACCAAGCTGTAGAGGCAGCAGTACACCAATGCCCAGCCCATGTACGAATACGGAACTTCTCGACCGGCCGCCACCGCGGCCTGAATGTTGAAGGCTTCAAGCACCGGTAACACCGCGGATATGAAGATCCCCATGAAGGCCACCGGCGGCAGACTTCCAACGGCTGACTGAACGAGCAACGGTGTTAGATGCCCCAACGTGTACACAGCAAAGCAGATCGCAAAATTGGCCAGCAGCGGAAGCCTGGTCGAGATCGCCACACTGACTGCGGTGAGCACGACAGTTTCCATGAATGCCAGAACAAGCCCAGGAATAGTACGCATCACTTCGACGTACGAATCCTCCCAAATCGGAGGCAGCTTGGACGATTCGCGTGCATCGTAAACTGGCTTGTAGGCCACCAGCACCAAGAAGAACATGCCGAGGACAATAAACAGAACCGCAACGGACCAAGAAATCCCGATGAACTTGCCAAAGACGAACTGCCGTCGCCCAACAGGCTTGGACAAAACCGTTAAAGCAGTCTTGCCATCAATCTCTTCGGCCACCGAGTTACTGGCCGCCCAAATAGCGTGAATGATGCCCAGCACCATGATTGCCGTGAAACCGGAGTCCTTCAGCATCTTGATGTCTTCTCCAAACGTGTTGTATGGAATGAAGACAAAGATGAACAATAGGAACGCCCCTAATCCAAGCACGATCAGGAACAATGGCTGAGCCATTTCCGATTTGCACGTGGACCATGCGATCGCCGACATTTTGGGGAACAACGCCTGCTGTAGGAAGTACAGAAGGTAGAGCCCCAAGACGCATACGGCAGTAGCCAGGATTGTTATCGACTGTGGGTATACAGGGGTCGTGGCAACTGTCAGTTCGATGGTCGCGTCGGTCGCACCATAGTTTGAAATCTCCAACTCAGAGATTTCGCCTTCCCCAACCGGGCTTTTCGATTCTTTACCGCGTCGCCAGTCGTAGTCGTTGCCAGCCAAGACATCAATGTCGGCGCACAATTGCTCCTGCCCGTCCATCCTCCTGAGGATGATCGGCTGATCCGAAACGATCTTAAATTGGCTCAACTCGCTGGCTTGCACGGGGTAGTCGAGACTGACCTTTGTGAATACGCCGTCGTCCGAAACGGGAACTTTCACGACGGGCGTCTGATTGCCGGTCGCCATAAATCGGGGCAACGATTTGACCATTGCCACCGGTTCGTGGACGAAGACTCCGCCCAGAATCCCGAAGAGCGAGAATATAAGGACGACAACCGTTATGGGCATCAACGGCCCTTCAGCGATCATCACGGGGATTTCTTGTCCCGCTCGCCGAGAAACGACAAACACAATCGCCCAAGCCACCAGCAAGAATACGAGTCCTAACAAGGCTCCCACGCCAAGAATCCAAAGCGGGGTCAACCAAGTGATAAGCCAGTCGGGACCAATTTGGGCCAGGGGAGATAGAATCAATTTACTGTTCCGATCACGCGTTCAGGTTCTTGATGTTGCCTTGCCTGCAACGTGCCCATGCTAATACGACACAAGTTCGCTTTTGGTTCCCGCCTGATGATTTTTAGGAAATCACATTATCGGACTTCGAAACCGTGAAACTCGTTTGTCACGCCCGCCGTATTTTGCTCAATGTCGTGGATATTCTCTGACATAACTTCTCGGATTTCAGCCAGCATTCCTCGGGTTTGGGAGGACTCTCCCTCCACCACCAAGTGAACTCTGCCATCTGGCAGATTACGGACGAATCCGCTGACCTGATATCCATTGGACAAGCGACTTGTCGTGTACCGAAACCCAACGCCCTGCACACGGCCTTCGAAGTAAACTTCCAGACGCTCTTGAGACGCTGCCATTCACACCGCTCGTCACTACAGACCGCAAACGGATACCGCCGGCGCCAAGCCCGCTTGTCACTAAACCGCACAGTATAGCGCTGCCCAAGCCGGTTCGCTAGCGGCCGCAAGGCACCATTTTTGCCCCTGTCTTGCCCATTCTCGACAGACTTGATGCTTGGCAACTGAACTTGACGTTCGTTTGAAGTTCCTATTACCGTCCCTACATGTTGCCAACAGCTTCCAAGCCTCGCTCGCCGTTTTCTGGGTTCCTCAGCCATGTACAGAGACATTCCGTCAAGCGGCTAGTTTTCTCGATGTTAAGCGTGGCAATGCTGCTCGTTTCCACCGCAGCCTCCAATGCCATAGAACGCGCGGTCCTGCTGAAGAACGGCAACCTACTGCGAGGGCAAGTCCAGCAGCTGGGCAACGAAACCGTGGTGCGAACTGGCACTTCCGAAATGAGGCTACCGACATCGGACGTCCAGCTTGTCGCCAAAACCACAAGCGACATTTACAAGTACAAGTCGGCCAGAAGTTCCAAGACCGCCAGATCGCGTGCCGAACTGATTCGATGGTGTCTTAAGCACGACCTAGCCCAAGAAGCTCAAGCCGAATTAGTTGCACTAGCCGCGGCTTATCCGGAAGATCCAAGAGTCAAGTTACTCCATCGTAACGTCGCCAACTATCAAGCAAAGCACGCCTCCTCAAAGTCTGTCCTGCCTAGCCAATCGCCACTTCACCCCGATCTCCAATTTGCGACAACGCACGTAGGCAACCTCTCTAGCGATACACTTCGCGATTTCGTTCGTGGGGTACAGCCAATCCTACTTAATCGCTGCGCAATGGCCGGCTGCCACGGCAAGTCCCCTCAATCTTCCTACCATCTACTTGGACACGGCAGAATTCCTCGCAATCTTTCGCACAGAAACCTCGGTGCCACACTGCGACAACTCGGTGGCCCGGCAGAGAACTCTTTGTTGTGGATGTCCGCCACTCAGAAACATGGCGGCATGAAACGCACACTGAGTTCCGCTGAAACGAATCGGCTAGGCAATTGGATTGCACGAGCGACACGCGAACTGGGAATCAGCGTGCAATCGACCGGAGACGTACGACAGGCAACGGCGCAGTTTGAAGCCGACGGCTCTGACCCATTCGATCCGGCCGAGTTCAATTCGCTCGTCGATTAGAGCGAACATCAAAACCAGCGCGGCGATGTTCGCGGATCGTCCTCAGCCAGAAAAGGGCCTGAGCTACGCGCGAAGTGAGATCGCGTTCTTCCGAACGGCGAACAGAAACTCACGATTCGACTTCAAGGTACGAGCATCCCCTAGTATCTGCTGCTCGCTGAACCAAGCCCACTCGGCGACCTCTTCGGGATTCGCGACGGGCTTCACTGAGTCCGCAACATTGGTCAGCCACCAATGCAGCAAAACGCCAGACGGCGTCGAACTCTCCCACAGCTTACGCACGGGTTGAACGCTCAAGCCCAGCTCTTCTTGCAGTTCTCGAACAACAGCCTGCTCCTGCGTTTCACCAGCTTCGATGCCTCCACCTGGAAAACACAAACGCCCAGGGGCGCGAACGAATTCCGAGCGTCTGATCACAAGAAACCTGGAGTCTGCGTCGACGATGACGCCGATCGCTCCTTGGCGTCCCGTAACCTGATTTTCCGTCCTCGGTGTGTCTTGCTGATTCATGCGATCATCTTGCCACGCGACGCCAGTAGTGGCAACGTGAGCGCAAAGAAAAAGCACGCCCGAAACGGACGTGCAATTTAACAATAACCGGCCCAGTTATGACCCGGCGATTCTAGCTTTGCTTGGCGTATCCTAGCTCGCGAATTACGGACAGGATTTCTTCGTATGTGATGAACCGACGACGCTTGTTGATCTTGTACTCGTCGATAGCAACAGCAAGCTCGCGTGCATCAGGCGACAGCCCTTCGTGGCTGTTGGTGAACTGACGACGCTCAACTCCTGGAGGAGTAGCAGCTCGGTTTGGATTACGGCGGTCCCGGAACTCTCCGGGGCGTGCAGCGGTGATGTCTGAGATTGGCTGAGTCATGGCAAAGCTCCCTGGGCAAGGATTGAAGTCGCGGATACGGCGGGCGGGAAAACTGGGCGCACCGAAGGCTCTACATAACCGTAGGTCACAGATATGACTTGTCAAAAGAGCCTAGCCGTAAGAGGGACGCGGACTACTTCAGAAATTCGCACCAGGCATATCGTGCGGATCAGATCGATTCTCGGGCGACTGCGAGGCCCCAGAATCACCTACAAACTCCGATGAAAGCCCGATTTCTCGCTGCTTCTGCACCAACTCTGTGCGGCGGCTTTGGTCAGCGAAGCTTTGTGTCAACGGCAACTGCCGACCCGGATGCCGCCACGGCTTCAGTCGCACCATCACCCTCAAGCTTCTCCTTCAGCCTCAAAGCGGCTACTTTCAATTCGTCCGCCGCCGTAC
>CAYQMZ010000394.1:0-7331 GCA_964418725.1 uncultured Pirellulaceae bacterium | reverse complement strand
AAGTAAAGCGCCATGGTGGCAATAGCCAGTCTTTTCACTATCGAGGACGCCTGGTCGAGACCTTCGAGTCTTCCATGTCGTAAATCGACCACGTAATTGGCGCCTGTGGATCTGCCGGGAACGGATTCAAAACAAGCTTGCCTTCCACGTACACGACTTTGTTCGTGAACGAAGTCGTCTGGTCCTCTGCCAAATAGACGCGCACGAGGTGATCAGCTTGTCCGCCAGGTCCAAATTTACATTCGAGATTGCGTAGCAGAATGAACTCTTTAACACCCGACTGTGAATCAGTTGGATCCATGTAACCGGCCACGACTACACGTTTCCCCAACAACTCCTTCACCCGTCCCTGATTGCTTTTCAGAAACAGTGGACGAAACAATACATCCACCTGCATCCCCAAATTCAAGTCATCAAAGCTAATGAGACCGGCATTTTCGGTTTCCCCTGATTTCGCAGGAGCTTCATCGGTCACGTCAGTGACCACCTGCTCGTCGCCTGGTTTTAGGTCCGTAACTTCGTCGTTCGTTTTCTTGCTGCTTCCAGGTTCAATCGCAGTTTCTTGTGTCTTGGTCGAACTACCGGACTCGCTGGACTTCTGACTACTCGAAGCGTCCGGCCCAGACTTCTTCACCGCGCCTTTGTTGTCGCAACCTAAGGCACACAGCAGTAGCACGACACACAGCCAGGTGCCCCAAAATGCGGAACGCCAAGCGTTTCGTTGGCTGGTTAAGTTGATCTCGTTCATAGCTATCAGCACGACTGTTCGTTTTCGACGGAGGCGGGATCACGGAGTACTGCAAAACGTGACGTATCTTCACGGGCTGGCAGCATCCGAATTCTACGCAGCATGCATCGCCACAAACAAGTCGAACGTTTCGTGCCGTCGCACGCCACTAAAGCAGTCAGGCTAAACGTACGTGCGCAAATCCTCTCAGGTCTGCCTGCAGCAGGGCAAACGCATGACAGGAATCTTGCGACCGGGAATGCTAGAAGCATGCTCACCGAAAATCTGAGCACCAAACTTTTCATAGAAACCCACTGCATGCGGGTCCGCGATCAAGACAAGAGACCGAGCGTTTTTCTTGGCGGCCATTCGAATCGCCTCACGCATCATTGTGGATCCAATTCCTTGGCCGATTTTCTCTGCCGCCACAAACATGAAATCCAACTCGATTTCCTGCGGGCATTCTTGAACCAACGTGAAGTAACCGACAATCCGTCCGCACTGCACGGCGACCTTGGCCACCAGACTCTTGGATAACAGATCTGGCCCGTGCGTCAGTTCCTTTCGGAAAACGCACTGCATGTAATCCGGATAGTTCCACCATTGTTTCGAACGGATTCCCAACTCCGACACAACGTGCAGATCGGACTCCTCCATGTCGCGTAGTTCGATCGGCTCTCTAGTCTCGCCCATCAATCGATGTTGATGAATTCGTTGAGACCAAAAAGGGCATGACAATAGTCAGCGATTGCCTCACGATAGGGTGCTTCTTCGTTACGAGCTTGTCGCGTGGCGGCTTGCGATCGAACGAACTGTGCGGCGGAATTTGACTCAGCGTCCGTGGGAGATCTCGCAAACGAAAGTTGAAACGAGGTAGCGATCATTTGCTGCAGCGATGCATCGGACTCACCGTTGTCCGACACACCACGAAGCAGACGATCGGCGAAGTCCCGCGCGACAGCTCGAATGAATCGATCATTCAAAATCGCCATCGCTTGAGGAGCCACCGTCGTGTTTTGGCGTCGAGCACAACTGTGCATCAAGTCCGGACGATCGAACGCCTGAAACATTGGGTACGGAATCAGCCGCTTGTGGAACATGTAAACACTACGGCGTCTGGTGGACGCATCGTCTTTCGCGTCGTTTGGGTACTTCGAACCCTGGATATTCCGCGCGAGGTTTGCTTCCGGAGGAATGTACGGTTTAAAGCCGGGGCCGTACGATTGCTCGTTCAGCGTACCACTGACGGCCAACATCGCGTCTCGCAACACCTCGGCCTGCAGTCGCTGTGGCCGCATCTTCCACAGCAAGCGATTCTGTGGATCAATCTCTGCCGGATCCTCCCCTGCCACTGTGTCCGTGTCCACACGCTGTCCATCGCCTTGCTGCCAAACGGCGCTTGACACAATCTTTCGATGCAAGTGTTTTACGCTCCATCCGTTTGCAACGAAATCATTGGCCAAGTACTCAAGCAAGCCCGGGTGCGACGGTGCGTCGCCTCGAACACCAAAGTCGCTGGCCGTTCTAACGAGACCAAATCCGAAATGATGTTGCCAGACTCGGTTGACGAAAACTCGAGCCAACAGTGCTCCGCCACCATGGTCGACGTCAGTAATCCAATCCGCCAACGCACGACGCTGTAACGTGCTACTAGGCTCGGCAACGCCGTCGCGGGCTCGTTCCAAGTAAGTCAAAGCATCGACGTTGTCCGACAAAATCACAGGGAAACCTAGCGAGACTTCGATTTCCCGATCATAAAAATCACTGCGGCGAAACAGCCACGTTGTACGAATCTTTTCATCAAAGTCTTGGAAGAAGAATCCGTCTTTGCCGCTCGGCAGTTTCGAGCTGGTGCGATCGCCGCTGTGAAACACGCTCAGCAATTGGTAGTACTCTCGCGCCGAAAACGCATCGTATTTGTGATCGTGGCAACGAGCACAACCGACCGTGATTCCCAGCAGGCCGGTACCGACCGTAGAGATCACGTCATCAAGCTCGTTGTAGCGGTTAAAGAGTCGCTCGCTCTCGAGGAATGTATCCTTCAGCTTGAAGCTGGGACCAGCCGTCAGAAAGCCAGTCGCAATCACGGCATCGTCGTTGTCCGAGTCATATTCGTCGCCAGCTAGTTGCCAACGTACGAACTGGTTGAACGGCATATCTAAATTGAAGGCACGAATCACAAAGTCGCGATAGTGGTACGCATGTGGTCGGTCACGATCCGACTCTTGCCCGTCGCTGTCGGCATACCGGGCCAAGTCCAACCAGTGTCGCCCCCAACGCTCGCCATACTGTTCGGACGCCAGCAATTGATCCGCTAGGTCCTCAATCGCCTTCGTCGCATCTTGTTGGTACGTCTGCAGAAAAGCATCTGTCTGCTCGATGGTCGGAGGAAGTCCGATCAAATCAAAATACAAGCGCCGCACAAGCTGCCGTCCGGAAGCTTTGGGGGAGGGCGCGATATGCTTGTCGTGAAGTTGCTTCGCAACAAACAGATCGATTTCCGTTTGCGACCAGGCATCATCTTCTCGTTGCGGCGGCGGTTGCGTTTCAGTCAGCCGAGCGAACGCCCAATGACTGGCGGCGCGTTCTAAGCGAGGATCTGCGACATCCACACCATCCGGCCACGATGCACCTTGATCAATCCACGCTCGCAAGATTCCGATCTGTACGTCGCTCAAACGATCGTTTCCGTCAGGCGGCATGACCCGTTCGCTATCGACGCCCGAAACCAGATGCACTAGCAAACTTGCCAAACTGTCACCGGTTGAGATCACGGCTCCCGATTCACCGCCCGCCATGGCTTTCGCTTTGACTGCGAGATTCAGTTCCCCTTCTTCTACTTCACCCGCATGACATTCAAAGCAATGCTCACGCAGAATCGGTTGGACATCGGCCACAAAGTCAACGTCACGCTTGGCGGCTGCTGGGATTTGCTCCGCGAGAGAAACACGATCGGCCGACGATAGCTCTTCGCCAATGGCCGTTGAAGTGAAAAGGATGCTCGTAGCTAGGAACAGTAGAAGGGCAATGTTCGTCCGGTTTGGACGTGAACAACAGTAAGGTTGCACGCCGAGCTGAAATTTGCTGGGCACTGCAGGGCAAGCCAGCGGCGGCCACTTTCCTTGCACATGCTTTTGATGCGTCTGCTTTTGGTTCACCCGTTTTTGATGCGTCTGCTTTTGGTAATCCATGATTTCGACCGCGATCAAGTGGCTTGATTGCCCAGCGTCGTCTCTGAGAAACGGTCGCCCGGCTGGAGTTTGCGACAGTATAAACGCTAGTGCAGGCGATGATCGAGAAATCACTGGCGACCGGTGCCTAGCTAAGAATCTGACTCAGCGTGCCGTCGCTGTCCGCATAGCTTTCACGCTGAATCCCCAAACACTGCAGCTGTGTCAGCCACAGGTTGGCCAGTGGTGTACCGGGTTTGCAGTGGATGTGCGAACCGTGCTTCAGCTTTCCGCCACCACCGCCGGCAACGACCAGTGGCAGATCGTTGTACTGATGAGTTGTCCCATCCCCCATGCCAGCTCCCAACGTGAAAATCGTATTGTCCAGCAACGTCGTTCCATTGGCTTCTTGGATGTTGTGCATCTTTTCTACCAAACGGGCAAAGACCGAAACGTGGAAACGATCCAGCTTCAACAGATCTTCCAAGTGATGTTGCGGAGCATGCGTCATCGCGTGGTGACTCTTTGGCTTGTCCAAGATGCCTTCCCAATTCGTCGGAGTTGTCCAACGTTCTGGGCCAACCATCAGTGTGCCGACATTGGTTACGCCGATTTGCAACGACGTAACCAATAAGTCGCCCATCAGATTGATGTAATCATTGCGTGGCAAGATTGCTTCGGGACGCTTGATGTTCGCCGCAGCCAACTTGGACTTCATCGCCTCAATGCGATCCATTCTGGTCTCGATCGTACGTATCGCATCAAAGTACTCGTCAAACTTCTGTCGATCACTTTGGCTCAGACGACGCTGTAACGATCGAGCATTCCCCAGTGCCAGGTCCGTGATGTTGCGAAACTGCGTATTGGCTTTCGTGCCGAACAGACGGTCGTATACCTTTCGCGGATTGCGCATTGACGGTGCGACGTGCCCAGTGCCGTACCACGACATGTTGTCGAAGTAGATCGATTCAATGTTGTTCTTGTGATCGTTGCAACTAAGTTCGAGCGTCGAATAGGGAGTATTTTGACCAATCACGTCGGCGGCGATGTGGTCCATCGTTCGCGCGAGCGGGTACGCCGAGTTTTTGACTTCATAGGGTGCGACACTGGTCAAGAAACAAGACGCTGCCTGAGCGTGCGAGTCGGTGCCCTGCTGAAACTGTCGATCCAAACCGGTGATCAACGAGACGCGTTCGCGAACTTTGTGAAGTGAAGCCAGCGTCGGGGTAAACGTCAGCGGATGAACGCCCTCCGGAACGGCCTTGCCTTCGAACCGCCAAACGTTGTTCTGACCGGCGAACTTCGGCAACTCGCGATCACTCTCACCGGGAAAGAAGCCGCGTCGTGTAATGCCATTGGGCAGGTAGAAGAATGCCAATCGCTGCGCAGGCTGATTGCCTGCACCTGCAGTACCCGATTCGGACGCTTGAGCAAAACTTTCTAACCATGGAAGACTGAGCACCGCACCGCCGGTCCCCGTCAGAAATCTTCGTCGTGACAATGCACTCTGGCGGTTTTTCATCCCGATTCTCCTACGTAGGTCCCCTAACGCTTGCTCACCATCATACTTGTTGCAAGCATTCGACGCATTAATCGCCCGCGATACCCAGCCTTGCGAACACGAACGCAGACTGAAGGCTTTTGCGGAGAGTAACGCGACACGTATGGATCGAACGATTCTAAAATGTTGTCCTGGAATTCGATGAAATAGTCTGACGACACCGCCGAATTCTCATCTGAGTCGCTAGCCACGTCAATTTCAGGTAACCGCACATGTTTCGATGTACTGCTTTATTCGTTCTGGTTGTTGCTTCGACAGGTTGCAGCTCGGGATTAAATTCAATGCTGGGGCCCCGGACCGTTGGCTCAGGCAATGTTGTCAGCGAACTACGAGAGGTACCGACCTTCCAACGAGTGCGTTCGAACGGCTCGGCTGACGTAACCGTCGTCCCAGGTGACTTCTCCGTAACGGTCACCGCCGATGACAACTTGCAACAGCATCTTACGACGGAGGTGCACGGAGATACGCTGGTTGTCGCTTCACAAGGATCGTACTCATCAAGCAACAGAATTTCGATCGAAATCTCGATGCCCGAACTAAACGGAATCGAGAGTGCGGGCAGTGGCGACATAACGTTCGGAGAATTCGTGGGCGACGATTTTCCGCTTCATCTGTCCGGCAGTGGCACCGCTCGCTTTAACGGTGTGAGCTTTCAGAAGCTGCATCTATCCATCGCAGGTTCCGGCGACATTGAGGGAGCCGGTAGCGTGCACACATTGGATTCGCGCATCTCTGGCAGCGGTAGCATTCGCCTAGAGAATCTAGAGGCCACCAATGCCAAGGTTTCCATCGCAGGAAGCGGCGACGTATCCGTCTCGCCCATGGAGTCATTGGACGTGAGCATCGCGGGCAGTGGAAGCGTCTACTTTGACGACCAGTACCCAGTCAAAGTGTCAAAGCGAATCGTCGGCTCCGGCAGCGTGGTCGGTCGCTAATCGAGGCCGGTACCAGAGGATGATCGTGCCGGCCAGTAGCTAGTGTGCTAAGTCGTTAGTTCCTTAAAGAGTAGGGCCCGGTTCCTACCGGCCTTTGTGCGGTGCAACTCCTGTTTTGTCCGGTAGGAACCGAACCTACGAATCAATTAATGACTCAGGACACTAGAGCCCATGGGACTCAAGTTTGTCCGCGAGGTCTTTCATGTCGACTAGCCAGAGATCCATGTCGTCCTTGAACGAATGCCCACGCTGAAAGTAGTTATCGAGCACTTCGGGCACGCCTATGCCAAGTTCATCGAGAGCAAAGCCAACAACGCCGATACTAAGCCAGTTCAGTGCAGCGAGTTTTTGCGCGTCTTTCTCTGTGATCAATCCCTTTCGATTCAAGTCCACCGGGGAACCGGAATCTGTCTTGTCAACGCCGAGAAGATTTGCAGCAGCCCCAGGTAGACTTACCAGGCACACGTTGCGATTCGCGTCCCAAGAACGCCATGCGGTGATGTCCGGTTCGAAATCCGGTGTTGCTATCGCACGAGTCAATTCAGCCACTGAGGCTCGCAATAGTTCGCTTGGTTTGTCAGGTAACATCTGTCGTCACTTTCTCGACTAGTCGCTTGGAATCGTGGACGAATCGCTGTCTGCTTCAACATGGCGATAACGTTGTACAAAAACAGGTAGATCCCCAACAGCCCCTGCTTGGCTTCCGAATCGGTCACGTCAGAGTTGTCCGCTTTCGAGCTCAATCCATCTAAATCATCGATCCGTTTTGCCTCGCCTAGTTTGATTCGCACGTTCGGTTCCTAGCGGACAAAACAGGAGCTGGACCGCACAAAGGCCGGTAGGAACCTTGTCATTACCCACAAGTACGTCGATTGATCGCTTTCTCACTTCACCCTCCCACGAGCTAACTCGTCCATGTTTTATGGCATTTTCGTGGG
>CAYQMZ010000393.1:0-7339 GCA_964418725.1 uncultured Pirellulaceae bacterium | reverse complement strand
TCAAAGTCAGCGACCTGGATGAACTGTGTGCCGCGGGTGAAGTCATTTGGCGCGGATTCGAAAAGCTTGGACCGGGGGATGGCCGCATCGCGCTGTACCTGACCGACAGTTACCCGCTACTGAGTCAACCGACAGAATTGATCGAGGGCGAATTGCATGACCGTATCCGTGAGTTGTTGGTCGAGCGAGGTGCCTCGTTCTTTGATGACATTGCCAAAGCAATCGGAGGATTTCGACCAGAAGTGTTAAACGCCTTGTGGGATCTTGTGTGGGCGGGCGAGATTTCCAACGATACGCTGGGGCCACTGCGATCGATGCGTCGAGACAAAAAGAAATCAAAGTCCAAAGCGCGGAGCAGTCGTATGTCGCGTGGTGCCAGCCGATCTTTTCGGTCGCGTCGGGTTGCGAAAGATCCAGGCTGCGAAGGTCGTTGGTCGCTACTGTCTCCGCCCAATTGTTCGGCGCCCTCGGCAACAGAAAAGCAGGCAGCGTTGGCTGCTCAGTTGATCGAACGTTATGGGGTTCTGACGCGAGAGATGGTTGCGGCAGAAGGTGTTGTCGGTAGCTTCTCCGGCCTCTATCCAATCTTGAAGGCAATGGAAGAGGCCGGCAAAATTCGGCGGGGTTACTTTGTTGCGGGATTGGGGGCTGCCCAATTTGCGGCGCCCGGCGCGGAAGATCGATTGCGAGACATGGATCGACTCGACCAGGCCACGCCGGTATCTAGTTCGACAAATTACGAAGACGCCGATTGGGAAGACGCGGCCGACGAGGATCGCGATGACGCACTTCTAATTTTGGCGGCGACGGATCCAGCCAATCCGTACGGTTCCGCGTTGAAGTGGCCTGCAACCAAGAGTAACGCTCGTCCCCAACGCACGGCAGGTGCCCGCGTGCTGATGGACGGTGGCGAGTTGTTGGGTTATCTCGGCCGGACGGGATCAACGCTCATGACGTTTCTGCCAGACAGCGAACCAGAGCGTGGTAACGCAGCCTCGCGATTGATGGACTGTTTTCGCAAAATGTCCGGCAACGGCGAAGTCGTCTATTTGACGAAGGTTGATGGCGGGCCTCCCCGTGAATCGGAAGTTCACGACGCATTAGTAGACGCGGGCTTTGTGCCGTCGGCAAAAGGTTACTTGCTTCGAGTCCAACCGCTCTAGTGTTGAGAGCTCGCGTCGAATTGGGGAAGAAGTCGCCGGCTAAGGAAGTGTTCGGTTCGGCTCTTCAGCGGTAAGATTAGGGTCACCACGCCCCCATTTCTTATGTGCAGGCTCAGCTTCCATGCCAGAAGGCGACACAATCTATCGCAGTGCGCAGCGTCTGCGCCCGCTGCTAGAGCGTGCTGTGATCAAACAGGCGACCGGCAAAGACCGCTATCTTCGATCGGCAAGCCTTGTTGGTTGTTCCGTTGAAGAAGTTGAGTCGCGGGGCAAACACCTGCTGATGCGATTGGCGGATGGACGCGTGATTCACTCGCACATGGGAATGACGGGTTCGTGGCACACCTATGCGATGGGCGAGCCATGGCGAAAGTCTACTCGCTGGTCTGCGCTGGCGATGACGGTTCGTTCCGAAGCGGGGTTCGATGCGCAGGTTGTTTGCTTCTCGCCAAAGGTACTCGAACTGCTGTCGCCCACACAGTTTCGTCGTCATCCGTATCTGCATCGGCTCGGTCCAGATCTAATGCAACCCGAGTTCGATAGCCAAGCCGCGTTGCTCCGTTTCCGCGTTCACAATTTGGCTCCCATAGGTGTTGCGGTTATGAATCAGACGATCGTCAGTGGCATTGGCAATGTCTACAAGTCAGAGGCGTTGTTCTTGGCGAAAATGAACCCGTTCATGGACGTGAAAGAAATTTCGGATTCTGCGATCGTTGAGCTCATGTCGAAGACGCAGCAGCTAATGCTGAAGAACACTGTTGGGTATCCGCGGCAAACACGTTTGAGCTCCGACGGGCAGCGACTGTGGGTCTACGGCCGTCGTGGTGAGCCCTGCTTTGAATGCGGGACGCGAATCAAGATGCGCCGCCAAGGAGACTTGGGGCGATCGACTTACTGGTGTCCAAGTTGCCAGCAAGTTGATTGAGCCAAAACCTTGCGCAAACGTGGGTTGCTCTGAGTCGTCCGTTGCACAACCTTTGCGGGATAAGCCAATGAAACAGAGCCGACGGAATACCTTAAACGGCAAGAATACGGCCGTGCCGATGTCCCAAGTTCTGTTGGATTGGTAGAGTAGTCGCGGGTCGAAAGCGTGATTCAGCCGGTATGCGGTTGTCGCAATTGAAGATGATTGAAGAGCAAATGAAGCACATCTTGGACGAACTAGACGGCGGTTTGCAGGACTGGCTTGCAGAAGTGGGCGAACCAAAGTTCCGAGCGGCGCAGATTCAAAGTTGGCTGGTTGACCAACGCGCCGATACGTTCGACGAAATGAGCAACCTTTCGAAATCGCTTCGAGAGAAACTGAGCGGCCACTTTCAGATCTTTCAGGGCAGCGTTGCCAAGAGCCACGTTGCCGCGGACGGTACGGAAAAGCTGCTGGTGGAACAGAGCGACGGACACCGGATTGAGTGTGTACTGCTTCGCGAAGAAGATCGACGAACGATCTGCATCAGCACGCAGGTAGGGTGCGCCATGGGCTGCGTCTTCTGTGCCAGCGGTATTGGCGGCGTCGAGCGAAACCTGACCACGGGTGAAATTATCGAGCAGATGCTGCGGCTACAAAGGCTGCTGCCGGATGACGAACGGCTCAGTCATATCGTGGTGATGGGTATGGGGGAACCGCTGGCGAACGTTGATCGCCTTTTGCCCGCTTTGGAGTTTGCGTCACATCCTAAGGGCCTGGGGATCAGCCCTCGAAGGATCACAATCTCGACCGTGGGCATCCCAAGTGCAATCGACAAACTGACCGAACGAGCGTCCAAATTTCATCTCGCCGTGTCCCTGCATGCTCCCGATGACGAGCTGCGTAATGAACTGGTACCAGTCAATAAGTCCATCGGAATCGATGAGATCCTTGCTGCCGCAGACCGCTACTTCGACGTTTCCGGTCGACGCCTAACTTACGAGTATGTGTTGCTGGCTGACGCGAACGATCAGCCTCACCACGCGCGAAGCTTGGCCAATCGGTTGCGAGGTCGAACGGCGCTGTTGAACGTCATTCCCTACAATCCAGTGGCCGGTTTGCCGTATCGAACTCCGTCGCGCGATGCACTTCGCCAATTTCGCGAAATACTAGAGCAAGCCGGGATTAACGTGATGGTCAGGCAACGCAAGGGTGACAAAATCAATGCCGCCTGCGGCCAGCTTCGAAGGAACACCGCTCAGCAAGAAGCTACGCCGACTGTCATTCAGCCAACATTGCCTCAATGACATGGCAGAGTGTTCCTAGTTTAGATGCAGAGAGCGACAAGCTCACCGACTCTTGCAGATCAATGAGACCATGAATCGTGTACGCAGTTCTCTCCATCTAGTCTTCCAGGTCATCGCTCTGGTTGTTTCGTTGCCCGCCATTCTCGTTGGCCCGGCGCTGGCCGAGCAACCTAACGTACTTTTTATTGCCGTCGATGATCTGCGACCTCTCTTGGGTTGCTACCAACAAAATCAAATCAAGACGCCGAACATCGACCGATTGGCAGCGAGGGGAACGGTCTTTAAGCGTGCCTACTGCCAGGTCGCTGTCTGTGGTGCTTCGCGGGCGAGTCTGCTGACGGGACTGCGACCGACGCCGAAGCGATTCCTCAACTACAAGACCTTTGCTGATAAGGATGCACCAGGGGCAAGGACATTGCCTCAAGAGTTTCGCGACAACGGTTACCACTGCATTTCAAACGGCAAGATCTTTCACCACCGTGACGACACCGCAGAGCGAAGTTGGAGCGAAGCGTCCTGGCGGCCGTCGATTGGAGGGACCAAGACGCTCGACCCGGCATCCAAGTCTTTGCGCGGAGGTACAAAGAATCGAGGACCTGTATTTGAATTTCCAGACGTTGCCGATAACGCCTATCCGGACGGACAGATTGCGGACAAGACAATCGAAGACTTGAAACGCATGAAGCAGGAGAGCAAGCGGTTTTTCTTAGCTTGCGGTTTCCTTAAACCACATCTTCCGTTCTACGCCCCGAAGAAATACTGGGACTTGTACGATCGCTCGGAAATCGCTGTGGCCACCAACCAGTTTCGACCGGCGAATGCCCCTAAATCTTTGAAGGGCTCTGGCGAAATCCACAGCTATCACGACCGAGATCTTGAATACAACAGCGACCAATGGCATCGCAGTTGTCGGCACGGCTACTTCGCATGTGTCAGCTACATCGATGCTCAAATCGGCAAGGTGCTTGATGCGCTGAGGGAGCTTGGGCTAGAGGAGAACACCATCGTGATCCTATGGGGCGATCATGGTTGGCACCTCGGCGAGCACAACTTTTGGGGCAAGCACAACGTGATGCATCTTTCGACTCACGCTCCATTGATCGTCTCAGCCCCAACGTTTCCGCAGGGTCGCTCCTGTGAACGTCTGGTTGAGTTCGTTGATATCTACCCCACGTTATGTGACTTGGCGGGCATCGAACCGGCGAACCAAAACCTGCAAGGCACAAGCTTCAAGCCGTTATTGGCCTCACCCAAGCAGGCTTGGAAGAAAGCTGTGTTCTCAAAGTTCGGCAACGCGAACAGCGTCATTACGGAGCGTTACAACTACGCCGAGTTCACCAATGGCGAACGGATGTTGTTTGATCTCTCGAAAGACGGGGCGGAAGATACCAACGTCGTTGACTTGTCAGAAAATCGGGAACTGGCGGCTTCGCTCAGCAAGTTGCTTACAACCGAAAACGTACCGGCACACTAAGTGTTTTGGTAGAGCTGTTTCGACCGAGACGAGTCGCTCAGGCCACGGACCAAACGCCTCTTGAATTGACACAACCGGCTAGGCGAACTGAATCTGCTGCTGTTCCTCAAGAACCGTCATTGCGTCCACGAGTTCCCTTGGATCTAACGGCTTACAAAGTTGATGGATGAATTCATCGGACTCCGTCGCTTCCTTTTCCGATGGCCTGCGGTTACTCAAGGTGAAGATGTGAGTCTTCTCGTACAAACAATTGGATCGCAATTCCGAAAGGAGTTCCTGATCTATGTGTCCATTTTCGTCGGTGTTCAGTATCACATAGTCGAGTATTGGAAGGCTCCCTATTGCATCCATGTTCTGCGAGCCACTTGTGAAAACCTTGTAGCTGCACAGTCGCAGATAGCCAGCTAGTAACTCGCGTTCGTTTTCATGGTCGTCCACAATCAGCGCGGTCCGAGCCCTGTCGCTTGCGAGATTTGACTCGCTGTTTTGCCAGTCACAGTTTGACGAACTGCCGCGAGTAGTTGTAGCGATCTGCTGCATGATCTCATCACACAACGGATCGGCCGTCACTCGGTCTTCGTGGTTTTCAGCTTCTGCTTGGTCGAGGAATGTTTGTAAACAAGCACCAATGACCCTGAGAGCCGCACTAGGATCGTCCTGCATGACTTGTTGTAGGTGTGACTGCAACAGACGAGTTTCGGAATCGGATCTGTTCGGCATCAGTTCGCTACGAAGCACTCTGATCTCCGCCGGAGCGTCGATTCCAACTTTGACGCGTTTACCGCCAGCGTCCAAGACCTCGACAGTGATCCCCAACCCAGGAAACACGATGCCCTGCTTTTCGCTTCGTGAGAGAACTAGCATTTCGGACGAGCCTCCAAGTCTTGCCAGATTTCGTTGGCAAGGTTGCCGCAAACTGGCAACGGGACAGATCGTCCGGTGTCGAAATGCGACGCGGTGGGATTCTAGCGCATCCTGCGGAGAATACTCTTCCATGAGTTTCGGCGAATATCGCCGATGATAGTGATCACAGATACAGGAATATGTCCTAAGAATCGACTATTGACGTATGGTATTCGTCGTGGCTGTCCACTTAGCTCGTGTGCGCTACCTTTTGCTGTTGAGAGCATCCTGAAATCGAATTTTGTGCCCAGGACAACAACTTCTGCTGTTATGGACATGGGTTGCGGGGGCGATTCGTTGAGGACGCACGTCCGGAAGACCTGACTCTCCCCCAAGCTCTGCACGAAAGTCGATATGCGGGGTCTCGCTGCGGTCATTGCTTTGGTTCAATGCCGGATTGTTTTGAGTTTCCGTCTAATATTCGCCGCCTCCCAACGAAGGAATGCCAACTCACAACAAGATCCCCACACTTTGGTTGCTAATGCAAGCTTAGAGACGTGTCCGTTTCGTAGTGCCATTACCGGCAATTCCATGTTCGTTGTGCAACCAAAGGAAAAATATGTTTAATCGATTTGTAGTTTCTGTCGTATTGCTCTTCCTCGTGACGAACCACGCAATGGGGCAAGTGGTTCGATTCCGTCTGGAGGCAACCGATTCATCTGGGGCCCCCATTGACTCAGTCACGGTCGGCGAAGAGTTCCTGCTGAAGACGTATTCGCAGCACGTTGGTGGATACGCCGGGGATCCCGAAGACGGCGGTGTTTTCGCGGGATATTTGGACATCCACTATGAAGAGTCGCTTGCCACCGTGTCAGGCGATATCGAGCACGCTCCGCTCATGTCCAACGGAAAGAACGGAGACCTATCCCCAGGGTTCATGGATAACATCGGGGGCTTCGCTGCTTCGGAGAATCCTTTTGAGCTCCCCATAGCTCCAGGCGCTGGGGAAGAGTGGCTTTTCTCGGTTCCGATGCAAGCCACGGGTGCCGGCGAGTTAAGCTTCATTGGTTCCGAGTCACTTGAGTACCCCATCTATGACGTTCTGGTTTACGGTTTGAACGTACCGGTTGAAGCTAGGGATATCGACTTTGGTGCGGCCGATATCCGTATCGATTTTGGCTCTCTGTCGTTGAACGTGCAACCGGTTCCGGAACCAAACGCCGTGGGGCTGTTGCTGATTGGAACCACAAGCACTGTTTTCTTGAGGCGGCGGCGATCTGGCCGCTAATTGCTGTCGTAGGCGACTGCCGCGTTTGGGACAACGTGCGAAAAGCGACACTGAAAGTGAGGAATCCCCATATCGCGACCCCTTACAGCAGCCAACCAAAATCAGAGCAACAAATTCCCGTGTAAACCTCGCCCTGACAGAATCACACCCGTTCAAGGTCGTATTCTCTAGCTTCATCAGGAGGCTCTTTCGTCGGTTGATCGCATCCTCACTTCACCCTCCCACGAGCTAACTCCTCCATGTTTTGTGGCATTTTCGCGGGAGGGTCGGGGAACACACGTATTCCAATGGAAGGATGCTCCCGCGGGAGGGTGAAGTGGTGGATGCAAGGTCAAACTTGTGGGTAAAGACAAGGTTTAT
>CAYQMZ010000392.1:0-7351 GCA_964418725.1 uncultured Pirellulaceae bacterium | reverse complement strand
ATACCAATCTCACACGAGTTTCGACCGTAGACGTACTTTCTCCGGATAAGTCGTTCATCGAATCGATCACCGTGGCTGGCTCGGCGGCTGTCGGAGGTGGACAGCAGGTTTCGCTCACGGGCACGCTGTCGGTAAACAATGTATTCACAACCACCGAAGCCATGGTCGGATCGACAAGCGGAACGGTCATTGACGCATCGGGCAACATCAAGGTGTTGGCTCAAGAAGTATCTCGCATCGATGCGATCGCCGGCGCACTGTCGATCGCAGCAGCCAAGTCTTCCGAAAGTGGTAGCAACGCGGTTTCCGTGGGGGCCGCAGTAGCTCTCAACAACATCGGCGAAACGATCGAGAAAACGTTTGATGGCTCCTCTGCCTCCGCCGTATCGCTAACCAACGACACGATTAGCTTGCCGAGCCACGGTTTTGTCAAAGACCAACGAGTGACCTATGACAAAGGAGACTCACCCAGCGCTGCGGAAATCGGGGGTCTTTCGGAAAACGCTTTCTATTACGTGATTCCCGACGGTACCGATCGCATCAAGCTGGCGAAGGAGCCTGGTGGAGCAGCGATTGATCTCACTTCACTTGGCACGCAGAGCGGGCACCGTATCACACTGGCGAAGAACGCGCATCGCGTGAATGCCATCGTTGATAACGCCACGCTTAAGTCGACCGAGACTATCACGGTGAAAGCCAACTCGTCGTTCGACGATGTGATCAATTTCAATCCTCATGAGAGAGTGATCGATCCAACTGACGCCTCAAAATCTGCACCCGTCGTGGATGTTGAGAAGAACACGATTCACCTCGATACGCACAAGTTCCTTGAAGACGCCGAGGTCACTTATTCGTTGAACAGTTCCGCCAATGCAATCGGCGGCCTGACCATAGGCGCGAAATACTACGTGCACGTCGTGGATGAAGATCGAATTCAACTGAAGGCTACGAAAGGCGGCAGCGTTGTCGACCTGACATCCCAAGGCAGCGATGCGGAACATCAGTTTTCCGGCAAACGCATCAGTGGTATCCGCGTGGCAACGGTCAGCGGAGCCATCGCAGCCAGTGCGTCCAGCGGCTCTTCGATCGCGGCGGCGGCAGCGGTTTCCTTCAACACGATCGACAAGAAAGTCGAAGCGGCAGTTCGCAACGGTGCGAACCTCAATGCTCAGCAGGTGGTGATGGATTCCGACATCGAAGACGGCATCCAGTCACTGGGCATCGGAGCCTCGGCGTCCGCCGGTTCCAGCAAGTTCTCATTGGCTGGTCAGCTCACGAAGAACCGAGTCATCCAAGACGCGACGACCACGATCGACGCTTCCACGGTCACGGCGACGGGATCTGAAAGCGGCGTGAAGCTGACAGCGGACAACGACGGTAAGATCGAATCGCTTACGGGAGCAGCCGCGATTTCTGCTGGAAAACAAGGCTCCGCAGTTGGCGCCGCCATGTCGATCAACGTAATCGCGAACGATACGCAGGCTCAGATCGTCAACGGCTCGACCGTCAAAGCCCCGAATGACTCCGTCGAGGTCCGGGCGAACTCAACAGGCGCTATCGATACGATCGCGGTCGGCGCATCGGCGGCTGGCCAGACCGCGATAGCCGGTTCCGTTTCCATCGTGGCCACGAACAGTTCGACCTTGGCTTCCATCCAAGACTCAACGGTCGAGGCCGCTGACAACTTGTTGGTCTTGGCTGAATACAACGGCAACGTGAGGACCTATGGTGGAGCAGGCGCACTCAGCTTCGCATCTGCTGGCGTCGGCGGCGGCGTGAGCATGAACTTGTTGGCCAACAACACGCAGGCCTTCATCAAGAACTCCAACGTTAAAGCGGACGCCAAAGGAGCTGAAGCGACCGTCAAAAAGTGGGACAGCAAGAACGCTGAAACCACCGAAGCAGTAAAGGGACTTGCGGTCATCGCCAGTTCGACCGAAAAGCTCGACTCGATTTCGATGACTGCTGGTCTCGGATTCGGCGGTGCCGGAGTTGGCGTCAACCTGTCTCCGAACTTCATCGATGATCGCACACACGCGTTTATCGATAATTCGAATGTGAACTCTGACGCAGCCCGCGGAGGCCAAGTCGTCGTGCGGGCTCACCAGGACACTGACGTTCGGGCCTGGATCGGTGCGGGAGGCATTTCCGGCGGTGGAACGAGCGTCGGCGTTGCGGCTCAAGGAATGTTCGTAACCAACGACACGCAGGCATTCATTACCGACGGCGATACAGCCTCTGGCCGAGCGAAGATCTACGCAACCGGTGACGTGGAGGTCTCGACATCCACCCGAGAACGACTCAACACATTGGTCGCTGGAGTGGCAATTGGCTCGGGATTCTCCGGCGCCGGTTCGCTGGACTACGTGCAACTAAACAACACAAACAAAGCCACGATATCGGAGGTCGATGTTTTTACGAACGGAAGCGTCCATGTGCTTGCTAATGATTTCCTCGACATCGACGTGAAAACTGGCTCGGTCTCGGCAGGCAAGGTATCTGCGGGCGGAACGTTTCTGGCTACTTTGAACAACAATCAAACCGAAGCTCGCATCGCGGCAGCGTTGGTCGAGGCGACAGGCACGACGACGGTACGAGCTAACAGCGATGCCGACATTGGTGATAAGTGCGGTGGTAATGTAGCTTGCCTAGACGCCAACACGGCGGTTGCTCTGGGAGCCGGACTGAAGGGCTCGTTCAACGGTGCGTTCGCCTTCTATGTCTCTCGTAGCGACACACGAGCGATCATCGAAAGTGGCTCGCGTCCAGCGGAAATCAAGAAAGGTAGTGCCTCGCAATCGGTTGTTGTTCAAGCGATCGATGACGTTACGCTTAATCAGCAAGTCGGTGGCGGTGTGGCGACACTCGTTGGGGTTGGAGTCGGTGGGGCACTCAATTGGATCGATATCCAAAACAACACGGACGCTCAGATCGGCCGAGCCGCAAGGGTCTCTGCGAGCGACGACGTGACAGTCGAAGCGAAGTCGACCAAAGACATCACAAGCCGAACGGGTGCATTCAATCTTGGCGGCGTCCTCGGGCTGGCTGGTTCCTTCACAATTGCATCGATTGGCACGACTCCATCAAGCCAAGCCCAGCAGCAAGGCATCGACATGGCGGCTATTCGGTCGGCTGCCAACACTGCCCTTGGCATCCTGACTTCTGGCCAAGGCGTCTCGCGGACGGAAACGCCGCAACCAATTCTCGATAAGCTCTCGGCCAGCTCCGCCACGACCGGTTCGACTTCAACTCGAGCGAACGGTGTCAACGCCTTCATTGACGACAACGCAGTCATCAACGTCGGCGACGACTTGACACTTAACGCCAACGAAACCGTAACCTTCGACGGACTTTCAGGAGCCGCTTCCGTTGCCGCAACCGTGTCCGTAGGAGGCTCCGTCTCGTCGCTGAACTTACAAACGCCCACGTCTGCCTTTATAGATGCAGGTGCGAAAGCAAACGTAGCGGACGACATTACGATCACGGCCTCGGCAACGGAAACGGTGGACAGCAAGTCGCTCGCTGGTTCCGCTGCCTTTGGAGTAGCTGGCGCCGTTCAGTGGAGCGAGGTGACCACGAACAGTTCGCAAACGGCTGAGCTTCGCGGAGCCAACGGCAGCCAAACGCAAGTCATGGCTGACGCTATCATCGTCAAGGCCGATCACACGCGGGATTTATTTGCTGACGCTACCGGCGGTGCGGCCGGATTGGTTGCAGGAGTCGGCGCGTCAGTTCCGAAGGTCACAGCAGGTGGCGGCGTGACAGCCGGAACTTCCAGTTCTGTTCTCTTTGGCGAGAAGGATGACAACACACCAGCAAACGTCACAAAAATGATCGGCAGTTTGCAGATCGATGCACTCAGCAACGTCACGCAGGCGGAAGCAAGAGGCCGAGCACTTGGCGGCGGAGTCGTGGGTGGCGGAGCTGGCGTTGGAGCTCGATCGATCGTAAGCCCATCGGTCAACGCGAATTTGGGAAGTAGCACGGAGGTGTATGCCAGCGGTGCGATTGACGTGATGGGCCGCACGACGCACGACGCAGATGCGACTGGTTGGGGCGTCGCAGGGGCAGCGGGGGTGGCTGTCGGTATCTCGGAAGCCACTACCGAAATCAGTCCGAGCGTTAGAGCCACGATTGGATCCAACGCGAAGTTAGAAGGCCAAGTCATCAATGTCCGGGCGTTGCACAACACAGACTCGGCCGGCAACCCCGTGGGCGGCGAAGCCCAAGTAGACACCACCGGTTCTGCTGGTGCGTTGGTCGGCACGGCGGGGTCGAAGGCCATCGCTACATCAGCAGGTAGCGTCGCGACCTCCGTCGGTGAGAGTGCACGAATCACGGCATCCGGCGGTGACGTGGGTATCCGGGCGATCGCTCACAACCAGTCAGACGCTCGCACTCGAGGTGACTCGGGCGGGATCGTTGGTGTTGGGATTCACAATGTCGCAGCGAACATCACGTCTCTCGCTGACATCGATATCAACAAGAACGCTTTCATTTCATCCACCAACGGCAACGTCAACATCGACGCCGATGCCAATGAGAGCGTCGCAATCGATGCTCGAGCTGGAAGCGGCGGAGTGGTTGCAGTTTCGGAATCGAACTCGGACATCAACATCAAACAGAGCTCGACCGTAGACGTTGCAGACGGCGCACTCATTCAAGCCAACAAGAACCTCGTGATTGAGTCCGGAATAGACACGGGTGTTACCGGAAGTACGCGAGCTGACAGTTTCGGCGCGGCAGCAGTCCCAACCACCAACGCGAATGTCACGATCACGGGCCGCGATACGACCAGCCCGAGCACGATCAAAACCACCATAAACGCCGCTCGTCTGGTTGGCGAATCCGTTACGGTGGCTGCCGACATCGACAAGCTGTCAATCACCACAGGGGCCACTTCCACGGCGGGAGCGGCGGGTACCGACTCAGACTCGACAGTCAAGAACGATGTGAAGAGTTCTAACCATGTTGTCCTCGGACCTGGTAGCAGCGTCGAAGGAAATAAGTCAGTCAACTTACGAGCTGACGTTACAACGATCGACGTGAGAGCCAATCCACTTGCCAGTGCGAATAAGGACCAAGAGCCCATTGGCCTTTCCTTTGGGGATTCCGACGGAACGGCGACGAACAACATCGCCACGGACAGTAGAGTCACAACACTGGGCGCGTCAGACGCCGTAGCGGCATCGAAGATTCAAACGCTCGCTCTGGATGTCAACGCAAATGCTCCGATATCTCCGAACATCAGCACCAACGCCGAAATCCAACAAGCAAAGTTCTTGTTCTTCGATGCTGATGGTGGCCGAGCCAAAGATAATCACAACCCGGACATCGATCGCACGATTGATTTCAATTCGGAGGTTCGATTGACTGGTGCGACGCCAGTCCTGAAGATCGACACGTCTGGCACAGTTACCGAAGTGCAAGGCATCACGTTCACTGACGACGGTAGCGATGGAACGAAAGTCGATGGGACCAAGATCACGGTCGATCCCATCACGAACACGGGCAGCCTCAACAGCAAAGTCAATTTCACGATTGCTTCAACGACGACGAAAGGTACAAGCACCTTATCTGGAAGGCCGCAAATCATCGCCGACCGGGCCTTCGATACGGTGAATGTTGAGGTGGCCGTTCCCAATCTGGACGTGCAGCTATCCGGCGCGGATATGGTGAACCAAGCGGCCAATCTCTCATCGATCGTAACTGAATCTCCTGTCGATGTTGACAACCTGATCCCGCAGCCGGGCAAGACTCGTAGCGAGACTACATTCAACGTCACCGGAACTAGAGACATCATCCTCGGCGGTGCCATCGTCAACTCATTCGGTACGACGAGCATCAAAGCCGGACGGGACGTGCTTGCTGGTGGATCCAACGACGTAGTTACGACGGCCAAGTTCAACTTGGTAGCTCCTGGCAAGATCGGCACACCAACGCAGCGGGTACAGAGCAAGACAACACTGGATACGAGCATCTCGCAAACGCAAGTCACTGCCACCGCGAGCGGCGATATCTACCTCGGTCATACCGACGGTGTCCTCGGTCTGGCGGGAGTCATCGCGAGCGGCGGAAATGTGAATGTGCTTTCCGCCGGCGGAATCGTTGACGGCAGTGGCGAAAACGCCAAAGCGGACCTTCAAGGCAACACGATCACGCTTGAGAGCAGGGGCGGAACCGTCGGCGCAAACGGCGATGCGTTGGAAATGAATAGTTCTTCTTCAAGTCCCGTCACAGTCAGCGCAACATCGGGCATCAACTTGACGGAACTCACTGCTCCGCTGGCCGTGAACTCGATTCGATCTACGAGTGGCGACGTTCAGGTGACGGTCGCAGATTCAATTGCCTTGGGTGTTGATAACCTCACGCTCGCGAGTGGTCAGCAGATTGTTGCGGACGCGGGTTCCGTCACACTCGACATCGGCGACAACTTCACGCTTGAGCAAGGAGCAACGCTCCAGGCTGGCCAAGACATTAGCATACTGGTCGATCAGCAATCAGCAGTGGACTCGGCATCTGGAGGCGTCGCCACCTTCATCGGAACACTTACTCCCAGTCGCAATCTGACGGTGACTGGTGGCAACGACGGCGATCAAATCAACCTGCGGGCATTGAACGGTGGAACCACGATTCGCCTAAACGGTGGAGCCGGCAGTGACGCGATCGAATTGGGCGGCACCAATCAGAAGCTGGACTACCTGACCGGCGACGTCCTAATCGATGGTGGCGGTCAGTCAGGGGATTCGCTGAAACTGAATGACGGCGCTGGCACCGTGCAACGCAGCATCGTTTTCGACGCTTCTTCGCAAACTGGAATGCAGGGCGCGATTTCGGGTCTGGGCGGAACAGTTCACTACAACGGATTCGGAACGGAAAGTGGAGCTGGCATTGAGGTTTCGCTCGGGACAGCGAACGACAGTGTTGAGGTGAAGAACACACCTACAGGTTCCAAATTGACAATCAACTTGGGTGACGGCAACGACCAAGTCCGCGCCGGAAACAACGTCGACGGCGTAAGGGGTAGCGTTACCGTCGAAGGCCAAGCAGGAACAGACAAACTAACGCTCGACGATTCCGCAGACGCAGACAATGAAAACGGAACGCTTACCAAGTCTTCGATCATCGGCTTTGGGGCCGAATCGCTGATTTACGGCGGCATGGAGAACATCGAGGTCCAACTTGGTTCCGGCAACAATCAGTTGGTGGCTTCCGGTGTTGGGGCTCCAGCAATAGTAGGCCTCGGTGGAGGCAATGACGTGCTGGAACTCTCCGGTTCCATTCTTGATTTCGGCCACTTGCTGAAAGTGGACGGCGAAGCGAATACGAACCAACTGAAGTTTGGCTTCAC
>CAYQMZ010000391.1:1241-7353 GCA_964418725.1 uncultured Pirellulaceae bacterium | reverse complement strand
GGATCAACGGTCGCGAGACTACTCGGACATCAAAGACAAATATCGGCCAGGTCATGCTGACTTCACCTTCGACGCGAAGTACGGTTTTCGTGACTATCGCGGTGGCGGACGTTCCAGCGCCAGAGAGACCTCGGTGCGTGTGGCCGCCGGAGTTATTGCCAAAAAGTTGCTCAGTCATTGGCACGGAATCAAGATCGTCGGTTACGTAACGCAAGTGGGCGATGTCGTTGCCAATATCCCCGATCCTAGCGACGTGACGCTTGAGCAGGTTGAATCCAACATCGTTAGGTGTCCAGACACCGCGGCTGCTGAGCGAATGATCCAGCTGATCGACGACATGCGGCGTGATCAAGATTCCATCGGCGGTGTTTCCGAAATCGTCGCGACAGGCGTGCCCGCTGGATGGGGTGAACCGGTATTTGACAAATTGAAGGCCGATCTGGGAAAGGCTTTCTTTAGTTTGCCAGCAGTTTTGGGCGTCGAGTACGGCGCTGGATTTGGCGTCGCTACGATGAAGGGCAGCGAGAACAACGATGTCTTTGTCGCCTCTGACGGACAGATCGGCACGGAAACCAACCGTCATGGTGGCTTGCTGGGAGGAATCTCGAGCGGCGAACCGATTGTCTTCCGTTGTGCCATTAAGCCCACGAGTTCGCTGTCGAAGGAACAACCAACGGTGACTCGTGATGGGGAATCCACGACGATCAGTACGAAGGGACGCCATGATCCCTGCTTGCTTCCTCGCTTCGTACCGATGGGCGAGGCAATGATGGCGGTTGTTTTGGCGGACCATTGTCTACGACAACGCAACTCGATGTTTTGAGTTGGCGAACCGTCGAACGACAACAATGATCGCATTCCTGAAACGTCAGTGGTTTCTTCTCACACTCACCAGCATCTTCGTGCTGGGGCTGTGCTTGCCAAATCTGTTTCGACCATTTGCAGAATCGAAGGGCCTTCGCAACTTCATCGTCGCGTCAGTGCTCTTTGTCATGGCACTGCCGCTTGAGACTCAGTCCATTGCGAATTCGATTCGGCGACCGTGGCCAGCCATCTTGGCGACCGCCGTGAATGCTCTGCTCGTGCCGCTCATTACGTGGGGAGTGGCCCAGATTCTGACGGGAGATATGAAGACGGGCATGTTCGTCACCGCTGCAGTCCCGTGCACCTTGGCCTCTGCCGCTGTTTGGACGCGACGGGCCGGCGGCGATGACACTGTTTCGATTTTGGTGACCGCATTTACGAATTTCGGCTGCTTTTTGACGGTCCCCTTTTGGCTCTATATGACCACCGGCAGCGAAATGAGTGCGGCCGATCGTACGGAGCTGATGTGGATGCCGCTACGACTAGGCCTGTTGGTTGTTTTGCCGATGGCACTCGCGCAATTGCTACGTCGCTGTCGACCGATTGGTCGTTGGGCTACAACGCGAAAGAGTTTGCTGGCGAAATTTGCTCAGGTTGGAATACTCAGCATGGTTTTGGCGGGCGCAACGTATTGCGGACTAAAGCTCAACGAGACTGGGGGATGGTCGAACTTGAGCGGCGTTCCCGCGATGTGCTTGGTCGCTACGGTGGTTCACCTGTCTGTTTTCTTCGCGGGGTTCCGGCTTGGGCGAGCGTTCGGATTCGAACGACCGCAGTACATTGCTGTCGGAATCGCCGGCAGTCAGAAGACGCTGATGGTCGGACTTGATATCGCGATCTCGTACTTTGGCGGGCTCGCGATGCTCCCTCTGGTGGCGTACCACTTCATCCAGCTAACGACGGATACCGTCATCGCGGATTGGTTGCGTTCAGGCAACGATTAAGTTCTTAATCATCAACATCGGGCGGCGCCGCTTCTCCTGGTCATCGCTTCGGCCCGCATGAATTCCCGTCGATTGGCCGCGTTTTGCCGCCATTTGGTTCCCCTGTCGTAAATTCGCTTGGTTCTGGCCCGCTGCTTGCGTCAGTGCTGCGTGGAAAGTTCTCGGACGGTCGTCTGCGAACGCCACAACGCAATGCCCAACTGGATCAGAATCAACATGGCCGACAACCAAAAGAAAAAGCGTGCACTTCGCATCGAGCAACTGAGTCACCGCATCCTGCTAGACGCATCGGGTCTTGCCGAGCCCATTTTCTACGGCCCAACGTCCTACCTTTCACAAGCTGATATCCCCGAAGGCTTTGTTCCCGAGCCAGATTGTCCCGACTGCGTATTCGCGCTAGAAGATTTCGAGGACGGAACGCTGGACCACGGTATCGAGTTGTCCAATGGCCAGATCGTTGATCCTGGATTTAGCACCGGGATTGAGAACCTAACGGACTCGGTCGACGGCGACGACGGCGTTATCGATGGTACTGGGCAGACCAACGATGGCGGTTTCGCGTACTTCACGTTCGATGATTCGATCACTGTCACGCTACCTAGCCTGATGCAATCGGCTGGTGTTGTTTGGACCGATGGCGACCCCATTTTGACCAACGTGATTTTCGAAGCTTTCGACCAGGATGGAAACTCGTTGGGCACGATTGAAGCCGGCGACATTGCGAACGACGAATTCACCGGGCAGACCGATGAAGACTCGTTCTTTGGTGTTAGCTTCGGCGATGGCATCACGACGGGTGTGACAAGCTTCACGATCACCAATATCCAAGAGGGAAGTGGTATCGAGATCGATCACATCATGTTCGCCAACTGCTCTGAGTGTTGCGAGATCGACCTCGAGTTGACGAAGACCGTTAGTGACACCACTGTTGACGTGGGCGACACGATTACGTGGACGATTGAACTAACGAATAATGAAGACGCTGCTCGTGATGCAACCGGAGTCCAGGTCGGAGACACGATCCCAAGCGGAGTTTCGAACGTCACGAATGTGAACGCCTCGAACGGAACTTTCGATAGCAATACAGGAATCTGGACGCTGGCTGACGCGTTGGCTCCAGGTGAAAGTGCGACGCTCACGTACAGTGCGACCGTAGACGCGACGCCTGGTGCGACGCTGGAGAACGTCGCGCAGGTGATCGCGGCCAACGAGAACGACTTTGACTCGACCCCGAACAATGATGATGGCGATCAAAGTGAAGACGATGAAGCAAGCACGCTCGTCAACGTTGCAGCGATCATCGACTTGGAGCTGACAAAGACTGTCGACCAGACGACTGTCGATTCGGGCGACCTGATCGTTTGGACGATCGAAGTCACGAACAACGAGCAAACCGCTAACACCGCTGCCACGGGCGTTTCGATCGCGGATCTGTTGCCAAGCGGAGTCACTCTAGTCGGTAACTTCATCAGCGAAGGTACCTTTGACCCGTTCGCGGTAACGTGGAACTTGGTGGATCCGCTTGACCCCGGCGAGACGGAACGCCTGATTCTGCGAACAACTGTAGACGAAGGTGTCGCTGGCGGTTCAGTGCTGACAAACATCGCTCAGATTACGTCTGCCGACCAAACGGACGTCGATTCGACGCCCAACAATGATGATGGCGACCAGAGCGAAGACGACGAAGACAACGCAAGTGTCACCGTTCGATCGTTAATCGACTTGGAAGTTACGAAGACGGCCAATGCTGAACTCGTGAATTCCGGCGACGAAGTCATCTGGACTGTTGAAGTCACCAACAACGCTGAAAATGCGAATGCGGCAGCCACGGGAGTTCAACTGACGGATCTGGTTCCGGCTGGCATTACACTCACCGGGCTGACCGTCGACGAAGATACAGCATACGATCTCGACACTAACGTCTGGACGCTTGCAGAGCCGTTAGCTCCAGGCGAATCAAAGACGCTGACGATCATATCCACGATTGATAGTGGTCTTGCCGGCGGACAGATGATCGTCAACACGGCCTTCGTTTCCAGTGCAAACGAGACGGATGTAGACTCCGCTCCGATCGACGCCGACCTGCTGGAAGACGATGCTGACGATGCAAAAGTCACGGTTCGCGAGGTGATTGACCTTGAGGTTACCAAGACGGTCGACAAACCATCCGTAGCAGATGGTGAGGCGGTCGTTTGGACGATCACTGTTGCCAACGATGTCGACAATGCAAACACCGCAGCCACGGGTGTTTCGCTTGCCGATGTCCTACCGGCTGGCGTAACAGTAACGGATGCTTCAGTTACATCGGGAACCTTCGATGAAGGATCTGCAGTCTGGACATTGACTGAGCCACTGGCTCCCGGCGAACTAGAAACGCTAACGGTTATCACCACCGTCGATCCAGGGTTAGCTGGCGGCACGATGTTGCAGAACGTCGTTCAAGTGATCTCCGCCGATCAAGTCGACATTGATTCGACGCCGAACAATGACGACGGCGACCAAAGCGAAGACGACGAAGCCAATGCAAAGACAACGGTTGGCGAGATCATTGATTTGGAGCTCACCAAGACGGTCGATCAATCGAGCGTGTTGTCTGGCGACACAGTGGTCTGGACTGTTGAAGTCACGAACAACGCAGATAACGCAAACGCCGACGCGACGGGTGTCACGATCGCCGATCTGTTGCCTGAAGGTCTTACGGTCGCTGGCGTCTTCATTACCGACGGAACGTTTGATCCGACCGACTTCACGTGGACGCTGGCTGAACCGCTGGCTCCCGGCGACAGCGAATCTCTGACGTTGACCACGACTGTGGATGCAGGCTTGGCCGGCGGTCTGATGATTGAAAATGTTGCGGAAGTGGTTGCCGCCGATCAGGTAGACATCGACTCGACGCCGAACAACGATGACGGCGACCAAAGCGAAGACGATGAGGCCAACGCAAAAATCACGCTTGCCGAGATTATCGACTTGGAAGTCACCAAAACCGTCAGCGAATCGCTGGTGGAACCGGGTGGCGAAGTCACCTGGGTCGTCGAGGTGACGAACAACGCGAGCAATGCGAACACCGCCGCGACGGGAGTGCAGTTGAACGAGCTGCTGCCGGCTGGCATCGCGGTAATCCCTGGGATTTCGTTCTCAAATGGCTCATTCGAGCCTGCCACGCTGACTTGGTCGCTTGATGAGTTAGCACCTGGGCAAGTCGAAACACTGACGATCGTTACCGTCTTGGCCGACGATCTGGCCGAAGGCACCATGCTGACCAACTTGGCACAGGTGACTGCCGCCGATCAGACGGACATTGATTCCACGCCGAACAACGACGATGGAGACCAAAGCGAAGACGACGAAGCCAATGCAAAGGTTACGATTCAAGTCGCACCACAGCTAATGCTGTCGGGATACTCATACATCGACACCAATGATGACGGGATCTTCCAGGATCGAGAGTTACCGCTGCTGGGTGTCGAAATCATGCTCACCGGGACGGATGATCTTGGCAACGACGTCGAACTGTCGACCTTCACCGACATCAACGGCTTCTACAAATTCAATGATCTGAATCCGGGCGTCTACACCGTCATGCAGGTCCAGCCAATTCAGTTTGTCGACGGTCAAGACACTGTCGGCAACCTTGGTGGTAGCAACTCTGTCAATGACAAGTTGGTTGTGAATCTGACGGACAATGGAGTCGAATACAACTTTGGCGAACTTGGACTTCGTCCGGAATACGTCAATAAGCGGCTGTATCTGACGTCTGCTCCGTACACCGATTGGCAATACGTCGACGTGCAAGAGACGTCGATCTGGTACTCGTTTGATGCAGAGCACCGTTCCTACTTGGACGTCTACGGACAGTTGCCGCCAAACGGCGAAGCAACTTATACCGTCTACGACGGCGAGATGAATTTGGTCGCATCGGGGCCGATCCAGTCGATCTCATCGGCCACCGTTCCTCTGGAGTCTGGTGACTATCACATCCAGTTCTCTGGGAATTCGGTAATCGAAGACCTGAATGTTGAGGTTACGAAGGCTAACGTCAACGTCGATGGCGACACGGTTATTGCGGTCGGCACGGCAGGCGACGATGTGATCGAGCTGGACCTGGGTGACGAACTGCACACGCTCACGATCAACGGTCTGGAGTTTGTGTTTGCCGCCGATGAAGTTCAGAACTTCCACATTGGCGGCTCGACGGGTCACGACGATGTGATCGTGCACGGTACATCGCAAGACGATACCGCCAGCGTGTTAGGTGATCGAGGTGACTTCACATCTAGTGCATACGACGTGAACACCTATTC
>CAYQMZ010000391.1:0-1231 GCA_964418725.1 uncultured Pirellulaceae bacterium | reverse complement strand
AAACACTACGTTGTTGGGCGGTGGTGGTAATGACGTCGCACAACTGTATGGATCGCTAGGCGTCGATGTCTACGAGAGTCTGCCGTCCTCATCCACAATGACGACGCCTTACAATGTGATGCATATCGCGGACTTTGACCGAGTCGACGCGTACGGCCGGGCTGGCTACGACCGCGGATTCCTATACGGAACGCAGGGTGCTGATCAGTACGTTTCGCGAGACGCCTACACAGTCCTCAATGGCGAAGGCCACGTGACGAAGACGAAAGGCTTTGAACGCGTTGACGCCTTCGGCCGTGGCGGTGACGACGTCGCTGAGCTATACGGTTCTAACGGCAACGACCGATACATCTCGACGGAAACCTACGCTTCGATCCGTACTCCAGACCGCTCGACGATCGCCAAAGGCTTCGAAGACGTGCGAGCTCACGCTGTTGCGGGTGGGCAGGATGACGCCTACGTGTTCCATCTGAAGGCCGTCGATACGATCTTTGCATCGGATGACGATCGACAGATCGAACGAACTGATCGCGACGAGATGCTGATGGGCTTCGCGGATTACATCCTGCAATCGATGCCCGGTGAAACTGTCCAGCACGGTGGACCGATTTCGACCGACGTCTAAGCGTGCCGCGTAGGTTCGTGATTGAATCTGCCACTGACTCCCCTTAAGATCCGGACCCGGCTTTGTGCCGGGTCTTTCTTATGCGCGCTGTGGTGTCAGTCGTCGAGCCACGAATTAGAGATCAATCAAAGGTGCTTGTATGCAGATTGTACCAAAGCAGACTACGAAACTTGTCGATGGCGTTCGAATAGCAACGCCTAAGTCGCACCGCAGCGTTCTAGCAATGCTTTTTACCAAGCTCTGTCTGCTGCTGGCGGCCACAGTGGCTGTTGCCGAGGAACGTCCTAACGTCGTCATGTTCTTCATTGATGACTTGGGTTGGACGGACGTCGGCTACATGTATGACTACCTGGGCCGATCAGAACGCTACTACGAAACGCCGAACATCGATCGTCTGGCTCAACAGGGCACGATGTTTACGAACGCCTACGCGAACGCGCCGAACTGTGCCCCTAGTCGGGCTTCATTGATGACGGGGCTGTACACGCCTCGACATGGGATCTTTACCGTCGGCGATCCAAAGCGTGGTAATCATCGGTTTCGCAAACTCGAACCCATTGCCAACAAGACCGTGTTGGCCGACGAATTCGTGACGATGGCGGAAGC
>CAYQMZ010000390.1:0-7354 GCA_964418725.1 uncultured Pirellulaceae bacterium | reverse complement strand
ACGCTACGGTCCCGACCCCCGGTGACTTCACAGACGAAACCGAGCAGAAGACCACAGCTCGAGCACTCGAGTACATGGGACTGCAAGGTGGTGAGAAGCTCAGCGACGTTAGTGTCGACCGAGTCTTCATCGGCTCCTGCACGAACGCTCGCATCGAAGATCTCCGTGCGGCTGCGGCAGCAGTCAAAGGCCACAAGGTTTCCGACAAGGTCGATGCCATGGTTGTCCCAGGTAGCGGTCAAGTGAAGCAGCAAGCAGAAGAAGAGGGCTTGGATAAGGTCTTCACCGAAGCAGGATTCGATTGGCGAAATGCCGGTTGCAGCATGTGCTTGGCCATGAACCCGGACAAACTTTCGCCAGGCGAGCGTTGTGCCTCCACAAGCAATCGCAACTTCGAAGGACGTCAGGGTAAAGGCGGCCGCACTCACTTAGTGTCGCCAACCATGGCTGCTGCTGCAGCCATCCGCGGACACTTTGTCGATATTCGAGACTGGCAATACAAGTAGTTGGAACAAACGGCAATGGAACCATTCACAAAACACTCGGGCTTGGTCGTCTCTATGGACCGAGCCAACGTCGACACAGACCAGATCATTCCGAAGCAGTTTTTGAAACGGATTGAGCGAACGGGCTTCGGTCAATTCTTGTTTTACGACTGGCGGTTTAATGAGGACGAAACCGACAACCCCGACTTTGAATTGAATCAAGCCAACGCCAAGGGCGCCAGCATTCTGCTCGCTCGCCGAAACTTTGGTTCTGGCTCCAGCCGCGAGCACGCCGTTTGGGCGTTGGCGGACTACGGATTCCGATCCGTGATCGCGCCGAGTTTCGCGGACATTTTCTACAACAACTGTTTCAAGAACGGAGTGCTGCCCGTTGCTCTGTCCGAGGAACAAGTCGAAGAACTGTTTCAAAAGACGGCCAGCAACCCCGGCTATCAATTGACGGTCGACCTAGAAGCTAAGAAAGTTGTTGACTCTTCGGGCCTAAGTTTCGACTTCGATGTTGACGACGCCCGTCGCGATCGGATGCTTCAGGGACTAGATGACATCGCCGTCACGCTTTCCCACGAAGAGAAGATTTCGGCTTACGAAGAAGCTCGCGGTATCGCCAACTGATACCAATGGCGACGATGGACGAGCGAACATCCTCGCTCCGCCAAGTCAGCGTTCGGTCACGTTAGTCAACTTTTGGAATGGATTCCTTGCGATCGCATGTGAATAAAGCCGCCATGCTGAGAATACAACGAGCTATTTGCGTATTCGTTGTGTTGGCATTCTGTGCCCAAGTAAGTTGGGCACAACAACAATTATCCGGCTTGAAAGACCCGCTGTCGGTTGCGGTGCAACAAAGCACGGGGGAAACATTTATATACGAACGCGGCGGAAATCGACTGCTTCGTTGGAATGGCAACGCGGCCAAGCCGGCAACGGGAATCCTAGCCGAGCAGCCGGCTGGGTTGAGCGTCATCGTTGCCGCGGAGATGCGAGACACTAATTCCCTTTCACTGATTGGCTACGCAGACAAAGACTTAAAGACGCCTAGGATCGCGACGTTTAAGGTCGATCCATCCGGCAGCGTTACCATAGACCCAAATCTGTCCGCGGATCTCCTGCTCGAGACGGCGAAGCCCAGCATTACAGCCGTCACTTCTACTCCATTGGCCATCTATATCGCGACACGTGATGGCGCACGCAGCCAGATTTGGAAGCTGCCAACGTACTCAACCACGCTCGCGAAAGTACGGGCACTTCGCCAACAACCGGCGCTAATCACAGCCATGGCGATCAATGCGCAAGGACACCTCGTCTTCGCTACTCAAACGGACGACGACTGCCGCCTTGAATTCGCGCACACTGAATCTGGCCAACGCCTTATGTCCCTTCGGACGGATTTGCGGGCAATTGACTCGTTGAGCTACCAAATGAAGACGGGGCTGTTGTACGCCACCGGAAATGATGAGGGTCGCCAGGGTGTGTTCCGCCTAGAGGCAACGTTTGCCGGCAATCGCCAGGAGGTGCGTGCGGTAGAAGTGCTTTCGATCAAGCGAGCCACTCAGATCGACTGTTCGCCACAACGTGACCTGGTCTTAGTTGGTGGTAAAGATGACGGTCGACTTGTTACCGTCGACCTGTCCCCCGAGTAGACAGTTCGATGCCGCAGCAAGAATCATCATGTTGCGACATCGAAGTCAGGATCAGCAGAAACTGAGAACTGCTAGTTCGCAACGCCTTCAAGCGTTTGCGTCACTTCGAATCCCATTTCTTCGACCATCTTGTAGTCAGCCTGAGCCTCCTGCCCCTTCGTCGTCAGATAGTCACCAAGGAAGATGGAGTTGGCGGCGTACAGCCCAAGACACTGCATGCTGCCCAGATGGAGTTCGCGTCCACCAGCGATGCGAATCTCACGATCGGGGTTCACGAAGCGGAACATTGCCAACACTTTCAAGCAGTAGCGTGGATTTAGGCGATCCGACTTCTGCAGCGGTGTTCCCTCAATGGAATTTAAGAAGTTGACCGGGATGGACTCCACGCCCAAGTCCCGTAGCTGCATCGCCATGCGGACGACATCCACGTCTTCCTCGCCCATGCCGACAATGCCACCACTGCACAGCTCCATACCCGCGGTGCGTACCGCCTTGAGAGTCTCAATTCGGTCGTCGTAGCTGTGCGTTGAACAGATTTTGTCGTAGAACTCCGGACTTGTGTTGACGTTGTGGTTCACTCGGTCAACGCCGCACTCCTTCAACTGCACTGCTTGTTCCGGCGACAGTAGTCCGAGACAAGCGCAAATGTCCAAATCGTACTTGGCTTTGATCTGTGGAACGATTTCCGTGACCGCATTCATTTCGCGATCGCTTGGGCCGCGAGCTGAGATCACGATGCAGTACGTCTTCGAGCCGCGTTCGCTTGCGACGCGAGCACCTTCTAGCAAACGCTCTGCATTCAGCAGATTATATTTCGGAATATCCGATGTCGCGACTTTCGACTGGCTGCAGTAGGAACAGTCCTCTGGGCACAGGCCACTCTTCGCGTTCATCAACTGATAAAGCTGCACCGTTTTGCCAAAATGTCGGCTACGAATTCGAAAGGCAGCCGACATCACATCAAGTAGCTCGCTATCGTCCGACTGCAACACGCTCAGAGCTTCCTGCTCGCTGATCGGGTTCCCGTCCAAGACACGTGACGCCATTTCCTGCCAATTGTTTGCTACTGCTTGCTCGGTGTGCATAAAGACCTCAAAGAACGAACTCAAACGGCATGCATGCCTTAGGATCCGAAGTTTAAGCCATCTGTATCAGTAGCAGTAGCCCGTCCGGATCGACTAGAATACCGCTCAAGACGGTCGCTCTAGCTAGAAATCGCGCGGACGTTCAATCAACGGAGTGACAAAGTGGCTGATTCGACGAGATCTAAGCTTGCTTGATCATCTAGTACGCATCGGAGTCCTGGGCCAGATCGGACGCTTTCGATCTGCTGACGGTGGTACCCATCATCGCGGGGCGTCAGTGATTTGCCGAACCAATCGCGGACTGGAATTTGGCGAAGTCCTGAATTCTGTTGACTCCGACCAGTCGGAAAAGTTGGGCACGGTGCTTAGACGAGCAACTCCCGAAGACCACCTTCTCTGGGGCAGGCTTCAACAAAACCGCTTGGCTGCGTCCAGCGAATGTGAAAAGCTCTTAGCATCCCGCCGCGATCAATATCCAGGGATCGCGTTGATGGATGTCGAACTTCTGTTCGACGGGAAGACTCTTTTCTTTTACTTCCTGGGTGATATTTCCAAAGAAGTTGCATCGAAGCTTGAACTTCTGACGGAAGACTTGGCAACTGCGTACGAAGCTCGAGTTAAGCTACGTAGTTTTGCGGATGCCTTGATCACAGGGTGTGGACCTGACTGCGGCACAGCAGAAGCGTGCGGATCCAAGGGTGGTTGCAGCGGATGCGCCCTGGTCGATTCCTGCTCCCACTAGGCCACGGACTTTGTCCTGCAGATCTATTCCTATACACTTATCCCCAGTCGCAGGATGCGTCATTGACTCTCCAGGGATAGAGGACGAAGTGACCAATGTCACGAGAACCAGCTTCAAAACGATGCTGCCGGCGCGATCGATACGGCTCAAAAGCAGCTAGCTGGTTTTGGGGTTCTGCTTTACTTGCACTTCACTCCGTTAGTGCAAATTCAGCAAACGCAGTTCGCAAATTAGCGTCGCCGCTCTCCACCGGCGCTTGCCTACTTTTAATCGTTTTCCTGCAGTCGACTGCTTTCGCACAACTTCCATATCAGCGTGAGATTCATGCGCTGTTGTACGACAGGTCAGACGCAGAACTTCCCGATAGATCTGACTTCCGCACTATTCACGGCCAGTGGGCGAACCCCAGTGTTGAGTGGATTTGGTTATCCGTATTCGAGAACAATCGTTGGCTCTTGCGACGAGTCCAGATTGATCAGGCACCAGCGATCGATCAAAGCTACGTTGCCCCAAGTCGCATCACCGCGTTTTGTAAACGGGGTTCCGACGAGTACTGGTTGGGGACATCGAAGCATGGCCTGTTCCATGTTCGTGACCAACGCCTGATTCCAGTCACATTCGAACAAACACCCGATGGATCCGAACTGACACTTACGAACACTTCTTCCGTGCTCGATATTTGCGCGCATTCCAATGGGAAGGTCTACGTGGCAACTAGCGCAGGCATCTATGTTCTGGACGATACGGAAGCAGGCACGGTCCGTGCATCGAAACTATCAGATCTGGTCTCGAAATCGGTCATAGAATACACGGACAAGCAGCTTGTCTGCATGACGCGGAAAGAGATCAAGTTTTTAGATCCGATAAGTGGCGATTTGGAATCGGAATTGTGGTTGGACGATAATCAACCCAGCCACAAACCAACTGTCATCAAACTATCCCACGACGGAACACTTTGGATTGGCACCAACCAAGGACTCTATCTGCACGAAGCTGATGCTGCTCATCCGTTTCGCCCAGCGAACCGTGCAAACTGGCTGCAGGGCAAGGGAGTGATCGACATTGCGGAGTTCCCAGTCGAGAGCCAACCATCTGACGCCGCACCCCGTTCACGCTGCCTTTTCGTCCTGACCGAGGCCGGACTCGTGCGTGTGGACTGCAAGTCGAAGTGCTGCAGCAATCTTCAGTTGCCTGTGGGGCCAGCACGACGGGAACTGCTTCCGGGGCTTGTCTGCAGCAAGTCGGACGTTTGGGTTTCGACCTCCACCGGAGTCTCGCGTTGCGGGGGGGCTACGCAACAAGCGATTCAGATGGCCGTCGACTCACCGTTAGACGCCAACAACCTTTACCTGACAACCGACGAGTCTTCGACTCGAATCAACCTGAAGTCCAATTCAACGGAATCGTCTGGATATCTCTATCGACTTGTTTCTCCATCCGATGCGACACTTTCGCACGGCTGGCACAACGCAAGTAGCGCACTCGACTTACCAACACCTGCAACCGGCGAGTACCAGATACAGGTTGCTACGTACGACCAGAGCCTCGGTCAGTCCCCAATCTCAACCGTCGAATACCACGTGGCGCATCCGTCGATGCGCTGGCTTCGGAACATCATCGTATGCACCACGTCTGCGGCCTGCGCAGTTTTCGGATTCATGTTTGTCACGGGGATCATCCGCACCAACCGCGAATTAGAAAGATGCGTTGAAGAGCGAACGGCCGAGGCTGTTTCCGTCCATCAAGAAAAACAGCAACTGGAATTCAGCCTGCTACACGCGCAGAAGATGGAGTCCCTGGGGACCATGGCAGCGGGCATGGCACATGACTTCAACAACTCGCTTTGCGCGATTACAAGCAATGCAGAATTAGGACTGCTCAGCTTGTATCAAAGTCCAGACCGCGTGCAAAAGTATCTACAGGACGTCCTGGAAGCTAGTCACCAAGCTTCGGACATCACGCAGTCGTTACTCACGTTTGCCGGAAAGTCACCTCCCAAAAAACAGCCCGGCCAACTGCAGCGAGTCGTGCAAAACAGCATGCGTATGATTCGCAGTGCAGTCCCCTCATCCATCGGAATTACGGCGATCTGCGACGAACCCATTTGGTGCCAACTGGACGCCGCGCAGATGAACCAAGTGATCGTCAACTTGACGATGAACGCGCGCGACGCAATGCCCAACGGTGGCGATTTGACGATCGAAGTCTTTCAGGACATCACGACCAACGACCGTCGCAACGCCGTGCTGCGCATTTCCGATACCGGCAAGGGCATGGACGAAGCCACGATGGCTCGCGTGTTTGAACCGTTCTACACGACGAAGGCGAGAGGCAAGGGAACGGGATTGGGGATGTCGATGGTCCACTCGATCGTCACGGCGCACGACGGAACGATCAACGTCGATTCCGCGGTAGATCGTGGAACGGTGGTCGAACTTCGGTTCCCAATGTGCCAACCGCAAGCAAGAACCGATGCCTCGACGAAAGTCCTTGACCAGACGCCTAAGAGGCAGCTTTCGGGCACCGTCCTGATTGCCGATGACGAGCCTCGCGTTCGAAGCAGCCTGGCCTCTGTCTTCGAGATGGCAGGTCTACAGGTAATCACCGCTGAAGACGGTGCACAACTGGTGGAGAATGCCAAGAATCGCAACGGCGAGATTGTTCTTATCGCTACGGATTTGGATATGCCCGGCCTGGACGGAGCCAGTGCGGTAAAGACGATTCGTTCAACGCACCCAAACCTTCCAGCAATCATCTTTACAGGGCAAGCCACGTTTCCTCGCGAGCTAGATCCCAACATCACGGCCTATCTGCGGAAGCCATTTCAGTTGGCCGAGATTCTTGATGCCGCGAGACGCCTTGCCGGCGACTCGGATGCCCAGCCGGACACGTAGCTGGAACTTCACCCGCGAAATTCCGTCGCTTCAGAAGTCACGGTTTCGCATTTTCCATCGAATCTCATTCCTCAGATTTCGTGGAGTCCTTCTACGGTGTAAGCCTCGTGCCCAACGATACGCTGGTAATTTGGTAATTTGGTAATTTGACCTAGCCCTTTGGCCAATAGCCGTGCTTCCGAATCTGGATCGCAGACGGAATCGCGATCACGTGCATAAAAAGCTGGAGCATTGCAATGGATAGGACCAGCACGTGTGCGACGAAAAAGGCCAGCCGATTGCCATCGTAGTAGTTCAGGTGAGACTCGCCGGTCACAAAGCACCGCACTAGCATATAGGCCATTCCACTGGACAAGAAACAGTTCACCCAAAAAGCGACAAGGTTGCGTCGAAGCGTGAAAATGCCAGCAACTATTCCGGGTAAAATCGGACATGCCAGGAGTAAAAGAACTTGCGAGTAGAGTGTTCGTATGTCGCTGGTTATTCC
>CAYQMZ010000389.1:2780-7412 GCA_964418725.1 uncultured Pirellulaceae bacterium | reverse complement strand
CGGCCTTCAGCTTCTCGTAGTGTTCGGCATCGCGAGAACTAAATTGTTTCGCAGGATGACCTCCCGCGATTGCATACTTAGCGATGTTGGAGACGACGACGCTGCCGGCTTGAATGATGGCTCCCTCGCCGATCGTCACACCACCCAGCACCATGACTCGGTCACCCAGCCAAACGTTGTCCTCGATGACGATGTCCTTAAGGATGTAGTTCTTGCCGTAGGGGATCGTATCGCCGTGGTCATAGTCATGGATCTGCGTGATCATGCGGCACTCGACGCCCGAGTGGAAGTTGTCGCCGATGGTGACCTTTCCGCCGCCACCAATGACCATCCCGTTAAAGTTCACGTTGTGACCCAGGTGCACGTTCTTCGTCACGCCGGATGGTCCGTTGACGATTGGGGCCGACTTGAACGAACCAGCTTGGCCCATTACCAACCGTTGCCACCGCTTCCGTTTGGATTGCAAACGTCGCTTTCGAATTGCGCGGACAATGTTCTGGATCAAACTCAACGTTGATTCACTTCCTCGCCAAAATCACGGCGCGTTGGGGGCCAGGATAGCCTTCAATCGTTTGTGTCGGATCGTCTGGGTTGAGGAAGTCAGCCAGAGATTCGAACGTCATCCAGTCCGTACTTCGTTGTTCGTCGGTTGTGGTTGGCGAAACGTCCACCACCTCGATTTCGCGAAACTGACATCTCTTTAGCAATCGCTCGAGCATCAAAACGGATGGAATCAGCCACACGTTGCGCATCTTGGCATAGCGGTCGGACGGAATCAGTGCCCGATCGGCGTCGCCATCAATGACCAACGTTTCCAACACCAGTTGGCCTCCAGGTTTCAATGTATGCCGCAATGACTCGAGGTGTCCCACCGGATGCTTGCAGTGATAAAAGACGCCCATCGAAAACGTAACATCAAACATTGGTTGACCAGAACGCAGCACATTGTCCTTCGCGGCTATGACGTAGTTTCTGGTGTCCGGTACGAAGTGTTTGAGTAGATGGTATTGCATGTTGTAGAGCGGGTACGGTTCGATACCGACCACACAGGCTGCTCCGTCGCCCAGCATTCGCCAGCCGTAGTAGCCGTTCCCACAACCCACATCCAGAATGTACTTGCCTTGTAAATCAAGGTGAGGAGCAACCCGCCGCCATTTTGCGTCGGATCGCCACTCGGCATCGAGTGGTATCTCAAACAGCGAGAACGGTCCTTTTCGCCACGGATGGAACGCTCGAAGCTGTTCCGTTAGTGTCTCTCGCTGCGATGCCGAGCATGGCCCACTGACTGTTACGGCGTCGCAGTCAAATGCCGTCGAGGTCACGTTCAGAGGTGGCAGGTTATCGATCGTCTCCAGCCATTTCGGCATGTGCCCATTCTTGGTGGGATGCAGTGTCTCCCGGATGCTGCTGCACACTTCGTCACACCAGTCGTCGTGCCCGCCGTCACGCCAATTAGCCAGCAACGGTTCCAGTTCGTTCAGGCTACGCTTCATTTCACTGCCAGAATGGACACAAAGTTGAAGCACTGAAACCAAAGCGAAACGTTGCGGAAGCCTGCTTTGCGTAGCCGCTGTTGGTGCGTGTCGATCGTCTCGGTGATCAGCGTGTTCTCTAACGCGGTTCGCTTTTGAGCGATTTCAAGATCGCTGTATCCGTTGGCTCGTTTAAAGTCATGATGCAATTCGGTCATCAGCTCTTGCTGGCCGGGATCGTCAAAGTGCACCTTCTCTGACAAAACAAGAGCACCGCCGTCAACTAGTCCCGTCGCAATGTTGCTCAACAACGCCTCACGTTGATCGGGAGGAATGAACTGCAGCGTGAAGTTCAGTATGGCGAAACTGGCCTGCGAGATTTCAATATCTCGGATATCGGCCAGCCGTAATTCGACGCTGCATTGCTCGTCAGCTTGAGCTGGGGCTGACGCCTCTGTTCCGAGAATTTTTCTCAATCGGCCAATCATGGCGGCGGATGAGTCAACGGCCATGATCGTGCAGTCGGCCGGAACTCGCCCAAGCATTGGCAACGTGGATGCTCCAAGTGAGCAACCTAGATCAAATATTTGCGTGCCAGGAATTGCAAAGCGGTCCGAAAGTTCCGTGGTCATTGCCAACACGGACGCGTAACCCGGCACGCTGCGGGCGATCATATCGGGAAACACATCGACGACCTGCTCGTCAAACGAGAAGTCACCCACGTGTTTCAATGGCATTGCGTATATTCGATCCTCAGGCATCGAAACGTTTTACCTTGAATCACGAGGTTCACGAAGTGGTGTATCTCAAGGAAGTGGTGTAGCCAAGGATGGCCTGGGAAATGGTTCGAGCAGTGATAACTTGCTGGACACTCGGGCAGCAAATAAACTAGACACATTGTCTTAGGCGGGTTACGTACGGCGACAAACGATCAACAGAGACGAGGAACCTATGAGCACTTCTGCTCCGGACGCGCATCCCGCGCCCAGCGAAGCGGCGGCGGAAACGATTGAATTCATCAAGCGAATCCGCGAACGGGTGGCGACGGTTGTTGTCGGCCAGGATGTGGTTGTCGAGCGGATGTTGATCGCACTGTTTACCGGCGGCCATCTGCTGCTGCAGGGCGTGCCGGGATTGGCGAAGACGCTGTTGGTGTCTGTGCTCTCCAAAACCATCGATTTGGACTTCTCACGAATTCAGTTTACGATCGACCTGCTGCCTTCCGATATTCTTGGTTCTGAGATTCTGGATCAGAAGACCAACGAATTCAAAATCCACACCGGCCCGGTGTTCACCAATCTCCTGTTGGCGGACGAAATCAACCGAGCCGCTCCGAAGGTCCAAGGGGCGTTGTTGGAAGCGATGCAGGAACGCAAAGTGACCATCGGTGGGCAGAACTTTAAATTGCCGGCTCCCTTCTTGGTCATCGCTACGCAAAACCCGGTCGAACAAGCTGGTACGTTCGAGCTTCCAGAAGCTCAGCTTGACCGCTTCATGATGTGTCACCGATTGGTGTATCCAACGCAGGAAGAAGAAAAGGAAGTCTTGCGACGCAACATGGCGTTGGGCATTTCTCGCCAGGATAAAGGTGCGATTGCTCAGACAGAATTCGACGTTATGGAAAAAGACGCGGTTGGTAGCTCGGAAGATCTGATTCGAGCCATGGAATGCGTTCATGACGTGCATGTAAGTGACACGTTCGTTGAGCACGTGGTGCAAACGGTCAACAAGACGCGAACGCACCCCAGTATCGAATTGGGATGTAGCCCGCGAGCTGGTATCTCGTTGATCAAGGCTTCACGTGCCCGAGCACTGATTCATGGCCGCGACTATGTTATTCCCGAAGACCTGTTCGCGCTGGCGGAAGACGTGATCTTGCACCGCATTCGTTTGAACTACGAGGCACTGGCCGATGGGCTAACCGGGGCGGGTGTGCTGCAAGACATGCTCCGCGACCTTGGAGCAACGCCCAACGCAAACGGTCGTGCCTAACCGCCTCCTCCGTTCGTACGCAAACTAATTTGCGACTTAGTGAGAACTGATTTGGAAGGCTTTATTGAATCCGCCGATACGCTGGACTCACGCCAGTTTTATATCGCAATCAAACGATTGGCGGATAGCTTCAGCTACGGTACCGATCGGTCGCCATTTGTCGGTTCCGGCGTCGAATATGTACAGTCACGACAGTACCAATACGGCGATCCCATCAGGGCGATCGATTGGCGAGTGACTGCTAGAACGGGCAAGATCTACATTAAGGAATTCGAGACGCCCAAGCGGATGCCGTGCTACATCATGATCGATACATCGGCGTCGATGACGATCAGTTCGACCAAACGTAGCAAGTATGCGACGGCAATTCACATCGCAGGTGGACTGGCTCTGGCGTGCTTAGACCGAGTCAGCCCCGTGGGCGTATTGGGCGTGGGTAGCCGTGATTTTCGAATTGAACCCAGCCTGGCCAAGAACCGAATTTTGGAGTGGCTGCACCAGTTGCGACATTTTCGTTACGACGAAGAAACGACGCTCGTTGACCGCATCAGCGAATTGATCCCGACGCTGAACAGTCGAGCTCTGTTTATCGTGTTGAGCGATCTGCACGACGACCGCGCCCTAATGTCTTTGAAGCGAATGGGCCAGAAGCACGATTGTGTTGTACTGCAGATGCAAGATCCAGCGGAACTGAGTCTGCGTGGCGCCGGGTTCTTACGAGCTCAAGAAGCAGAAACGGGGCGAGCGTTTGTTACTCATGGTCGCCAAATGCACGTTGATCAGCTGCGAATCGAGGAAGAACTGAAACGCGGCGGGATTGATCATCTGGTGGTCCGAACAGATCAGCCATTTACGCACCATTTGCGAAGCTTCTTCAAGTCGAGAGATCTACTAGGAAAGGGATCGCGATGACGTGTGCGAAGTCGAACTGTAGGAAGCTCGTTCCCGGCTATCGGACGCTGGGTGCGTTACACAGAATTCGGATGCGGTTTCTGTTTGCGTCGTTGATTCTGTTCGCACTAACGATGGCCGCTCGTTCCACTTTGGCACAGTCATCGGAAGCGTCGTCGTCGACGTCGACTGTTGGCATGCCGGCCAAAATTGCGGACCTGATTCTGCCGGGGTCGCCATTGGAAGTCGTGCCTATCAATCGAGCCGACGCCATGGT
>CAYQMZ010000389.1:0-2770 GCA_964418725.1 uncultured Pirellulaceae bacterium | reverse complement strand
ATATGAAATCGAATACTACTGTCTTGAGCCTGGCGAGTACGACCTGACGGACTATCTGCAGCGAATTGACGGTAGCTCCACAGACGATCTGCCGGAGGTCAAAGTCGCGATCAATTCACAGCTTCCCAGCGGTCAGGTGAAGCCACACGAGCTGATCGGTCGGAGGACACCGCGAGTGGGTGGTTACCGAATGTGGCTAATCATCGGTGCGGTGATTTGGGTGATTGGGTTGGTCGCGTTGTTGTTTGGCGGCAAGAAAAAGTTGACCGCTGAGGAGGTTGCGGCGCGGAAAGTGAGCTTAGCGGATCGGCTGCAACCGTTGGTGGAAAAGGCCATGCACGGCGAACTCGACGAATCGCAACAGGCGGAACTGGAGAGAATGCTGCTGACGTATTGGCGAGGCAAGCTGAATCTGAACGACGCAAATGCTTCCGACGCGATCATGCAACTTCGAAATCACGAAACGGCCGGTCAGCTATTGAGACAGCTCGAAGGATGGTTGCACATGCCAGCCGACCGGCGGCAGCAAGTGGACGTCAATGAACTGCTTGAACCGTATCGACACATCCACGCCGACGCCGGCAGAGCAGGGGGGGCGATATGAGTTTCGGTTACCCATGGGTGCTGGCGTTGTTGGTGATTCCCGTTGCCATCCTGATTTGGGTTTGGCGACGTCGCTCGCACCGGTTGATGTTGCCATTCGATTATGGCACACAGGGACGTGGTCGACTCTTGGGATTCTTGCTCGGTCTGGCTGAATGCTTGCCTGCCCTAGTCTTGGGTTGTGTGATTGTCTTGCTCGCGAATCCGCAGCAACTCAGTTTGCCGCGAACAAAACGAGTCCTGACGAACATCGAGTTTGCTGTCGACATCTCCGGAAGTATGACGGCCAGCTTTGGTGATGGAACGCGATACGATGCGTCGATGGAAGCCATCAATGAATTCATTGATTATCGCGAGGGTGATGCCTTCGGGCTGACGTTCTTCGGCAACAGTGTCATGCACTGGGTTCCGTTGACAACGGATTCGTCGGCCTTCAAGTGTGCTCCTCCATTTATGGATCCCAACAAAACGTATATCCGGGGATTCGGCGGAACGGAAATTGGTCGTGACTTGCGAGCCTGTCGTGATGTTCTGATACAGCGCGACGAGGGTGATCGCATGATCGTTTTGGTCTCCGACGGTTACAGTTCTGACCTAGGCGGTGGCAACGACGCGGCGATCATCGAGTCGATGAATAAGAATCGGATTAAGGTCAATGCGATTCATATTGCGGAATCAGCGGTGCCCGATCCGGTTGTGAATATCACAGCTATGACCGGCGGTGAAGTCTATTCGCCGGGGGACGTCGATGGTTTGAAGAGTGTCTTCCAACACATCGATTCGATGCAGCAAACGCGGATGGAGAAGATTGCTGCCGAGGTGATGGACGATTTCACGCCGACCTGTATTGTCGGCCTCTCTGTGCTTGGCTTGTGTCTCTCCACGTTATTCGGCCTGAGGTTTACACCGTGGTAGCAGAACTGGCAGCATTGGGAGCCGCCATTCTGTGCGTGCTCGCCGAAACGATTCATGCGATCCGCGTTCGTCGCATCGCGGACCTAGCGTTTGGGCCAACTCGGCGTCCCGCATGGTGGGCGATGGCTGCTCCGTTGATGCGAGTCGCGGCGATTGCTGCTTTGACTTGGGGCATGGCGACGTTGATACAGATAGAGCCGAAGGTGCATCAAGCCGAGGTTGTTCAGGATGGCGAATACAAGCACATCGTGATGGTGCTGGACGTTTCACCCAGTATGCGTTTGCAAGATGCCGGAACGACGAAAGACAAGAGTCGAATGCGTCGCGCTCGTGAAGTGATGGAGAGTTTCTTTCAGCGGGTTGCAATTGAGCAGTTCCGCGTCAGTGTGGTTGCCACCTACACCGATGCGAAGAACGTAGTTGTCGACACGAAAGACCTAGAGGTCGTGCGCAATATCTTGGGCGACTTGCCGATGCACTACGCCTTCAAGTCTGGTCGTACAGACATCTTCGCTGGGCTAGAAGCGGCATTCGAGATTGCGCAGCCTTGGAATCCGCGAAGTACGACGCTGATCTTAGTCAGCGATGGCGATACGGTTCCTTCGACCGGAATGCCAAAACCACCGGCTTCGATCGGTAGCGTTTTGGTGGTTGGCGTGGGCGACCCCGTGAAGGGAAAGTTCATCGACGGAAAGAACTCGCGGCAAGAGGTTTCCATGTTGCGTCAGGTGGCAATGCGGCTTGGCGGCTTCTACCACAATGGGAACGAGAAACATCTGAGCACTGAGTTGCTCAAGCAATTGACTAGCGCGAAGAAAGAGAGCCCGTTCGAGCAACTCTCTCGGCGAGAGTATGCGTTAATGGCGTGTGCACTCGGTGCGTCAGTCCTGGCGCTGTTGCCAGTCTTGCTGCACTACTTTGGAACGTCTTGGCGACCCGGTGCAGGTCGTTCCGCTGCGAAGTTCAACTGGCAGAAAGCAGCTTAGTGCTGGCTGTGAAGCAGGACTTGAGTTGCTAATGCCAAGTCCCAAGCAAATGTCGAATCAAACGCCTCAGCTGTCTTGGGATTCCAGATCCAGACCGAGCTTGTAGATTTCGTCGATGTCCATGACGCAGTCGTTGGACTCGAAGAGACGTTTAATTGCGGCTTTGTGGATCTTCATCTTCGTTCCACCGACGCCAATCGCGCCATAGACCGTTTGGTCGCCTTTCGCTTCGGCACTGTCCATAACCCCCACGCCCCCGCTGCCCG
>CAYQMZ010000388.1:0-7424 GCA_964418725.1 uncultured Pirellulaceae bacterium | reverse complement strand
TCGTTTATCAACGCGTTTCGAAACGATCCCTTCGACGCCCAACTTACAAGCTTGGCGAAAGATGGTTTGTCCATCGCCTGTTAAATGCTCGCTAAGCAGAAACCGGTCCGACATTCCGTTTGCAGCAACTAGCTCCGACAAAATCTGCTTCCGCTGTAGCAGCGACAACCCTGTGAGCCGATAGCCGTTCAGGTACAACAGATCGAAGACGTAATACCGAAGCTCAGCGTCTTTCCCTGCCCCGATTCGATTCTGCAGGGCTTGAAAACTGGTTACACCTTCCTGAGACATCATCACCACTTCGCCGTCGAAGATGGCCGACTCGCATGGCACCTGAGCTACCACACGGGCCAATGATCGGAGCTTGCCTGTCCAGTCTTTACCATTGCGTGACTGGAACTTCGTCGTACCGTGTTCCAAGAACCCCAGCATTCGATAGCCATCGTATTTGATCTCGTGCACCCACTTTTCATCATTGGGTGCCGTGCGTGAAGCAGTTGGCAGACACGGACGAACGATTCCCAGCATCTCACTGGGTTTGGCCTCCGGGTATTCTGTATGAGTGAATTCGTAGAGCGTTTTCGGTTCGCTGGACCAAACGAGGGATCGATCGGCAGCGATCTCTTCCATTTCACGTCCGGTCAAAACGCTGGTTGGCATCTCTTGCAGGACATCAAAGTCTGCAAGTTCGCGCATCGCGGTGTCTTTCTCTTTGATCAGCAACCATTGGTTCTGTCCGCGATGATCCAGTCGCTTCAGCATCCAGCCGCCCTGCAGCTTCGTGCCTGCTAAATCAAACTTTAGAGCCCCAGCCTGATAGTCGTCTTTTGCCTGCTGTTCACCATATCTGGGCGTCCAGCGCCCAAGATCCCAAACCATCACCGTGCCGCCGCCATACTCCTGCTGAGGAATAACGCCCTCGAACTCGAGATACTCGATCGGGTGATCTTCAACGTGGATTGCGAGGCGTTTCTCCTCCCAATCTAACGACGGGCCTTTGGGGATCGCCCAACTGAGCAACACGCCATCTAGCTCAAGTCGGAGGTCATAGTGCAGGTGCGACGCGGCGTGTTTCTGAACGCAAAAACGCCACTGATTCGCAGTGGCGTTTTGATCGTCGCCCTTTGGTTCGGGCGTGTTTGAAAAGCTACGTTTGCGGTGATAATCCTCAAGTGCCATAGCCGGACGTTGCCAAGGAGTTAGCGTGGTGGCCAGTCCTTTGGCTTTTTCTTGGATAGCTCGAAGCTAGCCTCATTTTCGCCCTCTTGCACATCGAATTCCAGGATGGAGTCTGGTCCGAAGTACCACCCAGGGACTCTTTCGGGAATTACCTTGTTCGAACCATCAGGTTGCTTTTCCCAGTCTTTAGTAGTCACTTGCACTTGATGGTTTCCCACCAAGACGCCCATGCGTTCCAAGTCGAAACGCATTTCATAGTAGCCGTTTGAATCCGTTTTCTCTGCGGAAATCGTTTCCTTACCTTCAGGAAACAAAGGCATGAAATACACAAACGCGTCTTGAACCGGTTCCCCTTCTAATGTGATCGTTCCAGTCACGGTACCGATTTTGGGCCCGGCTTCCGAGCAACCGGCGACTGCCACGAGAAGACTTGAAATCAAAAGCACTGCCGCTTTGGGAAGCTTCACTAAGTTAAGTCTCATTGCATTCCTCGAATAAAAAATGGCGTAGCCGCGAGGCTACACCACTTGAGCATCTTCAAATTTAATCGTCAACAGCGACGATGCACGTACACGGGCTGACTTTATAGTTCGCCTACTGGCTGATTGTCATTCCGAATACCCAATCGCTGATATACGCCAAGACGCTGTCCGTCATACTTAGGCGGCTGGTTGTTATTGGTGATTTGGCCTTCGCTCAAGCCACCGTTGCTAAACTCGATGCCATCGTTGATGAATGCGACGTGACCATCCATGAAGCCAAAGAATGCACCACCTTGGTGGGCACTGCTGAAGCCTTCCGTGCATGAACGCGAACGGAATTGATTGACGTCACGTGCGTCGTTCAGCGCGATACTGACACGACCACGTACGAAGTAAGATCCCCAGAGGTCTGGCCCGGGTGGGTTTCGAACACCAACCCAAGTACCTTGGCGACAACGTCGATCACGTTCGCCGACGGCAAACGTCTTCGATGTTCCGTCGGTAATGTCTCCCAGCTCAACTTCACTGTTAGCAAAGAAGACACCGTTGTTGCTGTTCAAACGGAACTTGTCCCAGAGACCACAAACACCGATGTAGTTCGACTTCGCAGGCTCGAATTCAGGAGCCCCCGGACAACCGGCACAACGGAAGTGTCGCTCAATAGGTGGGCCAAACGTATTTCCGCCACCACGAAGCAACTCGATCGACTCGTCTTCTGGGCAGTTGAAGATCGGGATCGGAGTTTGTGCTAGGTGACGCAGCTTTGGATCGCGAACAACGTCCCAAAGTCGTCGCTCGTTGACGCCCATCGCGTCGTACAGCCCCTGTTCTTCGATGAATGGCAGGATGTACGTGGTCCACGCCCATTCTGCTTGGTTGTCAGTCTTCGCCGTCCAACCTTGAGGCAACACACCGTTGGAAGATTCGAAGTTCAGAATCCCCAAGCAAAGGTTGCGAATTCCGTTTGTACACTGTGTTCGTCGAGCAGCTGCGCGTGCAGCCTGAACAGCAGGCAACAACAGCGTTACCAACATCGCAATGATGGCAATGACCACCAAAAGCTCAACTAGCGTGAAAGCTTTTCTTCTTTGCATTAATTAGACTCCAGGAACGAGCTCTGCCCTCGATTAACCAGCCCCACGAATAGCAGCGTAAAGTGTATCACTCCGCAACATCGACTTGAAGACTCTGTTCAAATTTCAGACGAATTCGTTCGATTTTGCGTCGCCATTTGACTGCTATCGGCCTACGGGCGGGCGAGCCCCGACTTTTTGTAGGCAATTTGCCACGCAGAATGGGAAAGTGGTCGCTTCTTAGGCAGCAGCGGCAGGTCGCTCGACAACGAGGTGGAGAGGCACCGACCAACGCTACAAAAGCCGGAGATTAATGGCTGCTCGGCCTTCAGCTTCCGGGCTACCGTCGTGGACTACTAGCCCAGATTGACCGCGTTCAAGCAAGAGAGAGAAAAGGGCCTCCGTGCCCTCAAGAATGATTTGATTCCCGCGACTCTCGTGGAGTTTCAGGAGTCGATGGCTGTCGCAGCCATGCGCCATCTACAAACAGAACCCGATTGACCACGAACATGTGACACAGAATCTCGATAAATTCTCGAAAACTGTTCGAGTACAGAACAGAGCGACAGAATTAGCTGCGACCCCGAGTAAGACGGCGACCAAACCAGCTCATTCCAATCCCTATCATCAACAAGACGAGCCCGCTGGTTACGCTTACAACGACAGCAGATGTCTTTCCGACCGCACCGAATGTGCCAATCAGTACCAACCCGCCCATCACGGCAAAGAACAACCCCAGGACTGTGAACGTTTGACCGTCTCGTTGCCGTCCGTCAGTTTCCGGATTGTCGCTCATGTCAGCGTCCCAAAATGATGTAGATCACAACGTATGGAATCATGACTAACGTGGCCCAGATTCGCAGATCGTAACGCGCTTGGTAGTTGTCGTTCCCAGACGGTGCGCCTCGAAAGATAAAGTTGCGGTTCAACCGCCAGACCCAGATCGCAGCAATCGCGTACAAGCCAATCGCGCAAGACATCGCGACGCTCATGGGCAACGAGCCCAGCCAACTGTCGATCGGCTCGTGAAACTTCTTCAAAGGCCAAAAGACATACAACAAGATCGACTTGAGCCACTCAATCATTGCGTTGCCCCCTGTTGCTCGATCCCACGTGTGACCACCGATCCATAGACCAAGCCCTCAAGCTTCTCGGGCGGATCAGCCTTCGTAAGCAAACTGACAACGACGGTCGTAATCGTCGAGAAGACGAACGACCAAATGGATACGAACAAGAACGTATCACCCGCCATGAACACAGAGTCGCCCACCAAGTTCAATCCGAACGTGATACAGAATCCGACGATCAATCCGGCAGCACCGCCCCATGCAGTTGCGCGTCGCCAGAAGATTCCCAACAGCAAAATGGCAAGCGTAGGACCTTGGAACAACGACAACAGCGACTGCACAATCACGTACAGCGTTTTGGCTTCGGAAAACGCGGGTGCAAATGCAGCAGCGAACAACAACAGGACCACGGTTGTAGCTCGCCCCAGCAACAAACCGACTCGCCCAGAAACCTCTGTGCCCTTCGCTATCTGATAGACCGGCCGCACTATGTCGCCAGTAAAAATCGTCACGCACGAGTTCAGGTACGAATCTACGCTGGACATCAACGCCGCGAAGAACGCTGCAAACATCAGCCCCTTCAATCCCGGCGGCAGCAGAAGATTCATTAAGACGGGAACCGCTTCATCGCTCTGTTCCAGATCCGGAACCAACGCTCGAGCCGCGATGCCGGGAAGCAAAACGAGAAAGGGAATCGCCACCTTAAACAAGCCGGCAGTGATCATACTGGCCTTCGCATGCCACTCCGTGCGTGCACCGAGAGCTCGCTGCATGACTGCTTGGTTTCCAACGTAGTAGGCCGTCGACATGATAATTCCTAGGCTAAAGACCATGCCTGGCCAGGGATACTCGTTGCCTTCTTTATGAGGTTGCAGCAGTCGGAAATAGTCTTCATCGACATTCGGTTGGCTTAAGACTATTTCTTGCAAGCCCGACCAACCACCGACTTCCCACAGGCCCATCGCCAACAGTGCAGCCGTCCCCACGAACATCACGACCAGTTGCATCACGTCCGTGATCACAACCGCCGCTAGGCCTCCGCTAACCGTGTAGAGGCCAACAATCACGGCCGTCGCCCAAACGGCAACCGTGGGCGGTAGGCCAAGCACCTTGTTCAAAAAAACGGCCGATGTCCAAAGCATGATGGAAAGCGTCAGCACCATGAACAGTAATAGGACGGAAGCCAACAACCAACGTGCCAGTCCGTTGTATCGACGCCCAATGAACTCCGGCAGCGTGTAGACACCAGCTCGCCAGTAGTACGGCACAAAGATAAACGCCGCGACCAGCAGCGCTGGCACTGAACCGATCCAATCAAAGTTCGCCTGAGCAATCCCTCGCTCGTAAGCTCCGCCAGCACCGCCGATTAAATCCAATGCACCAATGTCGCTGACGACGATTGACATTCCGATCGCCCAAAACGGCAAACTACGTCCCGCTAAGAAAAGGTCGCCGGACGTTTTGACGTACTTGCCAAAATAGAAACCGACCATCAAAACGCCACTCATGTAGGCAACGATAATGACGTAGTCGATAACGGCGAGATCGTTCATGGCGGGGTCGCCCTGTGGTGGACGAAGAACTATTTCCGTACGATGCTCGTCAACAGTGAAGCATCGAGTTAGCCAGCATCTTACACGCGGGCCGCACTGTTGTTTACCCATCACGGTCGAAGATCATGTCACGCGAGAAACTTGCAATCGAGGGCGGACCGCAAGCTTGCCCATTCGACTGGCCGACCTGGCCCATCCATGACACCACTGAAGAAACCGCACTGCTGGAAGTCTTGCGATCCGGCAAGTGGTGGTTTGGCGAGCGAGTTCGTCAGTTCGAATCAGAATTCGCTGACTTCCAGGGTGCGCAATACGCCGTGACCTGCACGAACGGCACGACCGCATTGGAAATGGGGCTGCGAGCGATCGGGGTCGTCGAAGGTGACGAGGTGATCGTTCCCTGTTACAGCTTTATCGCCACCGCAACTGCCGTGATCACCATCGGTGCGATTCCCGTATTCGCCGACATCTGCCCCGATACGCTCTGCATCGATCCGGAAGACATCCAACGAAAAATCACGGACAAGACAACGGCCATCGTTCCCGTCCACGTCGCTGGCCGAACGGCGGACATGCAACGCATCAATGCGATCGCCAAGTCTCACGATTTGAGAGTCTTGGAAGATGCAGCTCACGCGTGGGGCAGCAAGTTGAACGGCGAAGGCGCAGGGACCTTGGGGTTAGCTGGTACCTTCAGCTTTCAAGAGACAAAAAACATGACCGCCGGCGAAGGAGGTGCCTTGGTCACCAACGACAAAGAGTTGGCCGATCTGTGCCGCAGCTTCACGCACTGCGGAAGGATCGAAGGGACGGAATGGTACGATCACCATGTACTGGGCAGCAATCTACGCATCACGGAATTCCAAGCTGCAATTCTCTCCGCGCAACTCACGCGACTTCCTGATCAGATAGCGGTTCGTGATCGAAATGCCTCAAGGATTCACGAGACGCTGCGTTCGATCCCGAGTGTGAGTGTTTTGGCTGACGCGCCTGATATGACGCGGCGCAGCCATCATATGTACATCCTCCGCACGAACGGCATCGATCGAGACCTGGCGATTCAGCAACTGGAAGCCGAGGGCATTCCGGCGATTGCTGGTTGGTACCGCCCGCTGTATCAAAACGTCGTTTTTCAGACGGCTCACGAAGGCCCCACGCACGGCATTACTTCGCCACTGGCCGACAAGGGCGTCGACTATCGAAACGTGGCGTGTCCGGTCTGTGAAGCAGTCTGCGAGGACGCGATTTGGATTCAGCAGAATGTACTGCTAGGTAGTGAGCAGCAAACCGAAGCGTTGTGTGAAGGCCTGCAGAAAGTATTCGCGGCCCAATGAATGCCGAGCATCAAGCATCGCAATTACTTGGAATGAGGCACGTAGATGGACGCAGACTTTTTAGGTGGTGTTGTTGAAGGCTTCTATGGGCAACCGTGGACGCAACCGCAGCGGTTCGAGTTGTTCGACAACCTCGTTGAATGGGGGCTGAACACCTATTTCTACTCGCCCAAAGACGATCTAAAGCATCGTGCACTTTGGCGTGAGCTGTACACGGAAGTCGAACTTGAGCGGATGTCGCAGTTGGTTTCTGCCTGTGACGACCGTGGGCTGAATTTCTTCTACGGACTCAGCCCTGGTCTCGACATTCGTTTTAGCGATGGGTCCGAACTGCAGAAGGTCCGGGATCGGCTTTCGCAAATGAAGGGCATTGGTGTGAAGCACTTCGCACTTTTGTTCGATGACCTTCCAGGCAAAATGACGGAAGAGGATCGCGCCCAATTCTCGTCCGTCGCGGAAGCACAAGCGGCCGTTACCAATCAGATTTTTGCGTGGCTGAGGTCAGACGATCCGAACGCGAGGTTGCTGTTTTGCCCCACGCCCTATTGCGATCGCATGGTCAGCTGGAAGCTGGGGGGCGAAGATTACTTGGATGTCATCGGTGAGCACCTGGACGCTTCCGTCGATATTCTTTGGACTGGCCCAGAGATCATTTCAGACGACATTCCCGTCGACTCGCTATACAAACTGTCTCAGCGGATCCGACGCAAGCCTGTTATCTGGGACAACTTGCAAG
>CAYQMZ010000387.1:4115-7440 GCA_964418725.1 uncultured Pirellulaceae bacterium | reverse complement strand
CATCGACGTCGGCCGGAGCAACGAACTCTTCAGATTCTTGGTCGGCACGAAGCCAAACCACTTCGTCGGTGAGCTTGCCTTTTTCGACTTTGCGATATGGCGTCACAAGGAAGCCGTAATCGTCGACGCCCGCGTAGATCGCCAAGCTGGAAATCAAACCAATGTTCGTGCCTTCAGGCGTCTCAATCGGACAGATTCGACCATAGTGCGAAATGTGAACGTCACGTACTTCGAAGCCGGCACGTTTTCGGTTAAGACCGCCAGGACCGAGAGCAGACAATCGTCGCTCGTGCGTCAGCATCGAAAGTGGGTTTGTCTGGTCGACAACTTGCGACAATTCACCGCGACCAAAGAAGTACTCGATCGCTGCGGAAATACTCTTTGGATTGATCAGACTGCGAGGAGTCATGTCCTCTTGGTCTTTCAAGCTCATCCGTTCTTGAACTGTTCGTCGTAGCTTCAAGAAGCCTTTACGTAGCTCATCGCATGCCAGTTCGCTGATTGTTCGCAATCGCCGATTGCCAAGGTGGTCAATGTCGTCGATCTCAGCATTGTCGCTGTTAGACGCAAGATCCAACAGATACTTGATTGAAGCCACCAAGTCGTCTGGTCGCAGGGTCATCTCTTTTTCAGATGAGCCAAGGTTCAGCTTACGATTGATGCGGAAGCGACCGACACGGCCAAGGCGATAGCGGTTGACGTCAAAGAATTTTTCCTGGAAGAGCTGACGAGCCTTCTCTAGTTGAGGTGGATTACCAGGACGAAGACGCTGGTAGATTCTCAACAAGGCTTCTTCATGACTTGACGTGTTGTCATCAGCCAGGGCATTAAATACAAGTGGGACCTTCGGCGGCTCGAGTACTTCGACGCTCTTCACGCCGGAAGTGCAAATGGTCTCAGCAGCATTCTTAGTAATCTTATGACCCGCTTCGACGATGATCTCACCAGCTCTGTCGCTACCGGCCGGATAGATGATGTCGTCGACTGCGATGCGGTTTTCGATCTTCGAAACGCTACGGCCATCGGAGATCTTGGCAGTCCCGGTTTCGTAGAAGCAGCGCATCAGAGCTGCATCGGAACCATACTTCGGATCCATCGCTCGCAGCAGCGTCATGATCGAGAACTTACCGCTCTGGTCGATCCTGACAGTGATGCTTTCCTTCTTGGTGACGTTGCATTCGATCCAACTTCCCCGCTCGGGGATGATCCGGCAGCTAGGGAACTTTCGATCTGAAGTCGTGTCAGCTTCCAATACGAAGTCGACGCCGGGGCTGCGGTGCAGCTGGCTTACAACGACACGCTCAGCACCATTAATGATGAATTCGCCGCCACCCATCATAATAGGGATGTCGCCGAGATACACTTCCTCTTCGACGGGTTGCTCTTTGTTCAACCGCAACCAAACGCGAAAAGGCATGCCGTACGTGAGCCGCAACTGTCGGCATTCATCGGAGGTATACCGAGGCTTGCCGAGTTCGTATTTCACGTAGTCCAAACTGAGAGTCTTGTCGTAACTCTCAATCGGAAAGATCTCCTTCAGGACGCTTTCGATGCCCTGGTCTTTCCGCTTGTCGGCCGCCAATTCCTTCTGCAAAAATTCGCCGTAGCTTTTGGTTTGAATCTCTGTTAAGTCTGGGGTGAAGTGTTGATCTCGACCCGTTCCATATCGTCGGACTTCGGTTGGATTCAATCGTCGTTGTGCAGAAGTTGCCATCGGCGCAGTTACTCCTTCAAGAACTGAAAAAACGATTCGGGGAGGAAAGGGGTGTCACGGCCGCCCTTACCAACCATCGACATACGCCTAACGTCAAGGCGCGTAGCGGTAGCAGCGAGCTTGCAGAGAAGTGTGCAAACCCTTCGCAGTCCGTGTAGCTTGAACGGACGCTAAGTGGGAAAGTGAAGTTCGAAATCAAACCGATTTCGCCTAGGTGCTGCAGGTTTGCAACTTACGCTCGGTCGTGCCGTAAGTCGCTGAGTGGGCCAAGCCAAACATTGTTGCCGGATTGCGCCAACGAGGCAACGCCGAAACGTTGCCTCGCGAGCATAATTTCCGTCAGTTTTGGCTAACACTACTTGATTTCTACGGTAGCACCAGCGTCTTCGAGCTTCTTCTTGGCCTCTTCGGCCTCTTCTTTAGAAACGCCTTCTTTGACCTTGCTGGGAACGCCTTCGACCATTTCCTTGGCTTCCTTCAGGCCTAGACCCGTGATGCCACGAACCTCTTTGATGACACCGATCTTCTTGTCACCAAAGTTCGTCAGAACGACATCAAACGCATCCTTTTCGGCGGCAGCCTCTTCGCCGGGGCCACCAGGACCGGCCATGACGACAGCGCCGCCACCTGCGGCAGCTTCGATTCCGTGAGCTTCCTTCAGGTACTCACTGAGGTCCTTCGCTTGCTTAAGGGTGAGGTCAGCGATCTGATCGCCGATCTTCTTGAGGTCGTCAGCGATTTCGAGTGTTGCAGTTGCTTCTTCGGACATGGAGGGGTTCCTTTCTTGGTGCCCTTAACCGGCACATTGTTTTTGTTTGACTGTTGTTTGGTTGTTTATTGTTTCGGATAAAGCCCGGTAGTTGTTGTGAAACACCAACCGTTAGTCTTCTTCCGATTTCGATTTGATTTGGCTCGCCAAAGTACCACCAGGTCCTTTGAGTTGAGCGGCAAGTGTGCCGCCAGGGCCAAGAATCTGTCCGACAAGGAGGCTCAGTTGCTCGGTGCGACTAGGCCACTTGCTGATCTCCTTGACACGGTCGGCCGACAGCTGTTCACCGTCCATGACCCCGCCACGCGTTTCGAACTTCGCGTAAGTTTCCTCATCGTCGTTCAGCCGCGTGATTTCTTTCGCCAGTGAAACGAAGTCTTCGCTTCCCCAGCAAACTGCCAAGCTTCCTTCCATGTCATCCAAAGCCGTGGCCAATGGCGAGCCTTCCTTCGCTCGCTTTGCCAGGCTCTTTCGTACGACCATCAGGCCGATGTTCTTCTCTCGCAGTTCCTTGCGAAGCATAACCGTCTCGTTGGCATCCATCCCAATGACGTTCACCAACAATGCGTCGTCGACGGCATCGAACTTGGTTTTCAGTTCGCTCGTGATGAGCTGTTTTACAAATTTACTCATGGTTCATTTCCAGTGCATTCTGGCCGAACAAAACTGAATTAGGCGGAGACGCGGACGCTGGGGCTCATTGTGGCCGAGAGGAACAGGCTACGCATGTAGGTCCCCTTAACCGCACTAGGCTTCATCGAGGTCAGCAGGTCGATCATCGCCTGAGCGTTTTCTTGAAGCTTCTGATCGTCGAAACTCAGTTTGCCAACGACAGCGTGAAC
>CAYQMZ010000387.1:0-4105 GCA_964418725.1 uncultured Pirellulaceae bacterium | reverse complement strand
ATAGTACCTTGGTCGACCGTAATACCGGCGCCCATAGTAGTACTTAAACTTACCTTTTTAATATATGTGCCTTTAGCAGATGAAGGCTTTGCTTTACGCAATGCATCCATTAATGCTTCAAGATTCTGTTTAATCGCATCTGATTCAAATGCAATTTTGCCGATACTAGCGTGAATGATACCGTTTTTATCATTGCGGTATCTGACCTGCCCAGCTTTGGCGTTAATAACTGCTGTTTTGACATCTGGTGTTACCGTACCGGTTTTCGGGTTTGGCATTAAGCCACGTGGGCCGAGGACTTTACCGAGCGGACCGACGATACCCATCATGTCAGGAGCAGCAATACAGGCATCGAAGTCTGTCCAGCCACCCTTGATCTTCTGAGCGAGATCTTCCTGGCCAACGTGGTCTGCACCGGCTTCTTCCGCCTGCTTAGCCATGTCACCCTTGGCGAAGACGACGACACGCTGTGTCTTTCCGATACCGTGCGGCAGAACAATTGAGCCACGAACGATCTGGTCGGCTTGCTTTGGATCTACGCCCAGTCGTGCTGCCACCTCGACCGTCTGGTCGAATTTCGTGGTGCTGTATTTCTTGAGTTCCGCGATCGCCTTGTTTAAGACAAGGGCTTCGTCGGATGGGCCATCTTCGCCAACCAACGCCCGATATCGCTTTGACCGTTTAGCCATGACAATACACTTCCAAAAGAAAGAATGACTTGCTGCCAAGTGGACTTAGCTGTCCACCACCTCGATACCCATGCTGCGAGCAGTGCCGCAAATCATCTGCCGTGCAGATTCAATGCTGCTCGCGTTCAAGTCGGCCATCTTTGCTTTGCAGATCTCATCAACCTGAGCAATCGTGACCTTGGCAACCTTGTCCTTGTTAGGGACACCAGAACCCTTCGCAATCCCAGCCGCCTTCTTCAGTAAAGACGCAGCTGGAGGACTCTTGGTGATGAAATCGAATGTGCGGTCGTTGTAGACGCTGACCACCACCGGAATCGGTGTGCCTGCAAATTCTTTCGTTCGGTCATTGAATGCCTGAACGAACTGACCGAGATTAATACCGAACTTACCAAGGGAAGTACCTACCGGTGGCGCTGGAGTGGCTTGACCACCAGGCACCTGGAACTTCGCTTGACCAACTAACTGCTTTGCCATGACTCTTTCTTACCCGAAGGGAAGCGTTTCGCGTAGGTGGCAACCGCCAAGAACGCATCAAATAGCTTCGATTTGCCAATGCTCCGCCTCGAAAGGCGTTGTACGACCGAAAATACTGATCATTACGGTGACTCGTCCATTAGCCTCATCGATAACTTCGACGTTACCTTCAAAGTTTTCGAAGGTCCCCTCCTTGATGCGAACCATGTCGCCAAGCTTGAACGGAATGTTCGTCTTGATCTGTTCGCCTTCTTCTTCCTCGGGGTGAACGGACTTCACGATCCGCTCGACCTCATGACGCATCATGGGGCTGGGTTTGCCTTGGGACCCGGTGAAGTCACCAATGCCTGGCGTCTCGCGGACGAGGAACCAGGTGTCATCGTTGATGCACATGTGTGCAACGATATAGCCGGGGTACAGCTTTCGTTTGACGATCTTCTTTTTGCCGTTTTTGAATTCAGCAATGTCCTCTGTCGGCACCATGATTTCGCCGAAGTATTTATCGAGGCCTTCGACTGCTACTCGGCGGCGAAGTGCGTCGCAGATCGTGTTCTCGCGATTGCTTTGGACCTTCAAGATGTACCAATCCATCTTGATGTCGTCTTCTTCCTCAACGTATTCCTCCAGTGGTCCTGATGGTGGACTGATCGCAGGCTCATCTGCTTCTTCTGTCACTTCATCTTCGCTGGAAGGCTCTTCTGTTGCTGTGCCGGCTGCTGCGACTACCGATGTAGCCTCTTCGTCTGTGTCTTGGCTTTCGTCGTCAGTGCTCGCTGAATCGTCAGTGCCTGCTGAATCGTCGCTGGCTGATTGCTCCGCCGCTGGATCTGGCTCGGCTTCGGTTCCTGGATCGCTCGTACCCACACCGTCTTCGGCCTGCTCACTATGCGTGGCAGAAGCTTCAGCATCTGTTGTGTCTTCGGTGTCGTCCATCACGATTGTTGGATACCTAGGTTATGGCTAAGCCGAGCGGGGCTCGGTTACATGCCTAATACGTTTTTGAAAATCGTTTGCCAGAACAAGTCGAACAGGAAGAGAATCGCTGCCAGTGAAACGATGAACAGAATGACCACCATGGAGCTGCGGTAGAGCTCGGTTTGCGTTGGCCACGATACCTTTGTCATTTCAGCTTCGACAGCGATCAGAAAATCAGCAAACTTTGGAAGGTTGATGATCCGATAACATAACCACCAGCCACCAAAGAGCAGTGCTCCTGGGACGCCCCACTTTAAGCCTGGGCTTGAGGTGGAAAGCGTGTCATAAAGCCGCCACACCGAAAGGGCGATGATGACACCAAAGGTGATCGCAGTAACTAGCCGAACTGTTCGTCCCTGGGAGTTCTTGTACGTCCCAAGCTGAAACAGCTCTGCTGGCACCATGGATTTCGACGGGCCCTTTGACGGCTTACTGCCGCTAGGCTTCGCGCTGGAACCCTTGCCCGTTTTTTCTTTCGTAGACGCCATACCAGAACCAAATCTGCCAATTAAAATTGCGAGAAGGCGACTTCCGTACACCTTCTCGCATGCAATCCCTTTAAAACGGCGAGCTTGCTAACGCTCGCTCTGTGTGGCAGGGGCGGAGGGACTTGAACCCGCAACCGCTGGTTTTGGAAACCAGTGCTCTGCCAATTGAGCTACACCCCTATTGAGTCTCTATGCCACCAATCTCGCCTAGGCGACGATTTTGGTCACAACGCCGGAGCCTACGGTTCGGCCACCTTCACGGATAGCAAAGCGAACACCATCATCCATCGCGATTGGCTTGTGAAGCTCGACGGTGATTTTCACGTTGTCGCCAGGCATGCACATTTCTGCTTCAACCAAGTTGGCTGTACCAGTTACGTCCGTCGTGCGGAAGTAAAACTGTGGTCGGTATCCGCTGAAAAATGGCGTGTGACGTCCACCTTCGTCTTTCGATAGGCAGTAAACCTCAGCTTCGAATTTGGTGTGCGGGGTGATCGATCCAGGCTTAGCCAAGACTTGGCCTCGCTCGATTTCCTCACGCTTTACACCACGAAGCAGGCAGCCGACGTTATCGCCAGCTCGGCCTTCGTCCAGCAATTTGCGGAACATTTCGACGCCCGTGCAGGTCGTTTTCATGTTCTCTTCTTTGAGGCCGATGATTTCGATTTCTTCACCGACTTTGATTACACCCTGCTCGATACGTCCGGTCGCTACCGTACCACGACCTTCGATCGAGAATACGTCTTCGACGGCCATCAGGAATGGCTTGGCATCATCACGTACTGGCTCTGGGACGTAAGCGTCGACAGCATCCATCAGTTCGCTAATGCACTTGCTGGCGTCAGCGTCGTCTGGCTTTTGGTAAGCAGGAAGTGCTGAACCCCGAACGACAGGAAGGTCATCGCCTGGGAAGTCGTACTTGCTAAGCAATTCTCGAATTTCCAGTTCAACCAAGTCGAGAAGCTCTTCGTCATCAACAAGGTCACACTTGTTCATGAAGACCACGATGGCAGGAACGTCAACCTGGCGAGCCAGCAGGACGTGCTCTTTCGTTTGTGGCATCGGGCCGTCAGCAGCCGACACGACTAGGATGGCGCCGTCCATCTGGGCTGCACCGGTAATCATGTTCTTGACGAAGTCGGCGTGACCCGGGCAGTCAATGTGTGCGTAGTGTCGGTTCTCTGTTTCGTACTCAACGTGAGCAACAGCGATCGTGACCGTCTTGGTCTCGTCACGAACAGTACCGCCCTTGGCGATATCTGAGTAGGACTTGAATTCCGCTAGTCCTTTAGCAGCTTGAACAGCAAGGATCGCGCCTGTTGTGGTGGTCTTGCCGTGGTCAATGTGTCCGATGGTGCCCACGTTCACGTGCGGCTTGGTACGCGAAAAAGTATCCTTGGCCATGCTTCTAACTACCTAACTCTGGAAAAAAGCAAAAAACGCGGTTTTATCGACCACGATGCAAATATAAGTAAATAC
>CAYQMZ010000386.1:0-7468 GCA_964418725.1 uncultured Pirellulaceae bacterium | reverse complement strand
TCACCAACCTTCGCGTTGGCGGAATTGACTTCGCGATCTTAGAAGACCGAAAGTTCAAGCGCGGACCAGAAGGAAAGATTCCAAAGATGGGTCCTCGACCGGATCATATCAACGACCCTAGCTATGACCGCAAGTCTGTTGATGTCGACGGACTCAAATTGCTGGGCGACCGACAACTGAAGTTTCTCAACGACTGGAGTCAGGATTGGTCCGGTGCCGAAATGAAGTGTGCCTTGTCGCAAACGGCGTTCTGTGGCGCCGTTCATTTGCACGGGCAAGAAAGCAACCGGCTACTTGCCGACTTGGATAGTAACGCTTGGCCACAAACCGGCCGGAACAAGGCGCTCAAAGAGATTCGCCGCGCGTGGGCACCGCATCTGTGTGGCGACCAGCACTTGGCAGTCGTCGTTAAACACGGCATCGATGAGCATCGTGACGGACCGTACGGTTTCACCAGTCCTGCGCTGGTCAACACAATCTATGGACGATGGTGGCACCCCGAAGATGAGAAGCCAGGACCAAATGCGATTGCCGATAGCCCCTTGCCATGGACGGGAGACTACCTGGATGGGCTCGGCAACAAGATCCACATGATGGCCTACGCCAACCCTGAAGATCGCCGCGACGAAACGAAACGTTCCGACGGATATGGCTTGGTTCGTTTTAACAAGAAGGATCGCACGGTCACTATGGAATGCTGGCCCCGGTTTATTGACGTGCGAAACGGCGACCAGGGGCAATTTCCTGGTTGGCCGCTGACGATCAAGATGGAAGACAACGACGGTCGCCAACCGATTGGCTATCTGCCCATGATCCAGGTCAACGGAGCAGAGAAACCAGTAATTCAGGTCGTCCACGAAGCGAGTGGCGAAGTACTGTACACGGTCCGGGCACTTTCGAACGTCTTTCGAGCTCCCGTTTATAAGGAAGGGCCGCACACGATTCGCGTCGGTCGCGACAAGCCGGATGCCGTCACGCTTCCCAACCAGGTCCCTGGCGACAAGTCGAAACGGCTGAGCGTGCAAATCTGATTGCATTCGTCTCGTGTTTGGATAACAAACACCCACGACCCCCAGCCCAAGACACGCAAGCTAGATTCCTCAACATCGCTTGATCGAGATGAAGTGAGCGACGTATGCTATTTCATTGGCATACTGTGCTTACCCCTAACACAAGACTATGACAGACGAATTCAGCAAGCGGCTTGAATCTGCGATCCAGCGAGGCAAAAACGTCGCCGACCGCCGAGCCTCCGACGAACGGCAGCGTGAACAGACCGAAGAAGAACTGCGCGAGCGGCACAGCGAATACCGGCTGTCACTTTGCGAGACGATCGAAAAAACCATCAACCAGCTTGCGGATCACTTTCCAGGGTTTCGCGCCGAAAGTGTCTACGACGATGACGGCTGGGGCTCGGCCGCTTACAGGGAGAACTTGCATATCGAGAAAGGCCGCCGAACGACACAGTTCAGCCGATTCGAAATTGTCGTCCGACCCTGTACTGATTTACTGGTCCTGGATATCAAAGGCAAAGGGACCGTCAACAGTCGCGAGGTCTTCAACAATTCCCACTATTGCAAGTTGGCTGAGGTGGAACTGTCAGACTTCGAGCAATGCATCGAATCATGGTCACTGCACTTTGCAGAGATCTACGCAGCGACAAACTAAAACCTACGGTCTGTCGGTCGAATGATGTGCAGAGATCGCTAGGCGATGAACGCCATCAGGCGATTGCTCACGACAGCTCCAAGTGGCCCTTCAGCACCCGCAATGTGCGTTTGACACCATCAGGCCCCACCTTGGAACCATGTCCTGGGCCCTGATCATCCATGAATGCCGCCATCATGCCCGGACCAATGAAGTGCTCGGTCAACTGATCGGGCGGCCCGACGTACACCGCAAAACCACCTTCCTTCACTTCTTGCAAGTACGTTACCGCACCATGTTGCTCGTGATGGGCGGCATTGTGCAAGTCTCTGGGAAAGTGCGGCCCCAGTTGTTGCTCGATCGTTTCCAACACCTCCATGGAATCCAGATCCAATTGATAGTCAACGATCTGGCTGAACTTTTCGGGCGTGTTGCTGCAGCAAATGACTTTTATCTCTTTCATGGCTCCACCATACCGCGAGCGCACAAAAAAACACAGTCGGTGAAGGCGGGGGAACCTTGAGATACCGACTGCGTTGCGAGAGTTTTCAACTGCTGCGTGGATTGTGGAGCCACCACAAGCGGATTCGATGAACTGAATGTGAATAGTCGATGAAGTGTGCTATCGCAGTGTCACGTTCTTTCGAGTCATCACCGCAGGTCGCAGGAACGTTGCTACACCTGGACGGTCACGTCAACGTTTGCATTCAGTGCACCACTTGGCTCGCAAGAAGTCGTCCGCTCTGCCCCCCAAAAAATCTCCAAGGCAATCGCAGAACAACGTTCTTGGAATTGGGCAGCGGTATCACCGTCACCTTGCTCGACCACCATCGCCTGTACGTCAGGGCAATCCTGCAAGATCCGTTGCGCCATTTTGCATCTCGCCTCCTTGGTGAGCGGACCGATATACAGCGTACGGTCTACCCGCCCGGGACGAGTCGAACCACTTTCGGGATCGGGACGCCCCAACGCATCGTCAATGTGGTCTAGTCGATTCGTGGTGATGGCCAGGCACAGGCCGTTGCTACGTTCGATCCCGTCCAGACAATTCAACAGGCAATCGAACGTGAGCGCACCGTTGCCATCTTTGCAAGCGATGTTCTGTCGACGATCAAAGACGGCATCAATGTCCTCGATCACCGCCATACATGGGACTTCGCACAACATTTGCGACCAAGCCGTTTGCAATTCATCATTGCGCAACGTGGCCAAGTCGTAAACGAAGACCGGCAGATCGAAATCCTCCGCCACCGCACGGATTAGCGCAGTCTTCCCAGTACCCGGCTCACCATGTAGTAGCCACCCACGCCGCCAAGGGATCGTTCTTTCACGGTACCATTGCTCATTCTCTTTCCAGAACCGAGCTTCCTGCACAAGCTCCAAAGCGTCTTCGCTTAACGAAAGCTGATCAATCGAAGACGCACCATCGTCGTTTTGAAAACCAAGCTCAGACAGGTCCCAGCCAAGTGGTCGATGATGCATGCACGCACGTGTGTCACCGGCGGTCGCGGGATATTCGTTTCTTCCACGCGTGAATCCAGGAGGATACTGCTTCCCAGCAGATCCATGGACGTGGCGAATATAGTGACGTCGTTGTCGCGATTCGTTGTCAACCGAAACGATGCGGGCGTTGTAGAACTCGGATGCATCCAAGATCAACTGATCAGCACTAAAGAATCCGCGAATGAACGTTATCCCCAAACTGTTCGATTGGTAGTCACTACGTCCATTGACACCCTCTTCGATTTCGCTGTCCTGCCCGTCACTTTTGGAAACCCAAAGAGGTCTCCATCCACGCCAATACAGTCGGCCACCGTTGCCAACGACTTCCATCGCAACCAACTGCGTGCGTCGTCGAGGCTGAACATGCAACAACCATCCCGCATAACTGCGGGGACCAAATTTCGACGCTTCGAACCGTGCGTTCAGATACAACAACAAGGCGTCGGACTGATAGCCGGACGCTGAAATCCGAACGATTAATCGTCCCGAAATTTGTTGATAGACGCTTCGCACGTATTCCCAACAAGAGGCGACTAAGCCCATTGCGGCAGCGCCACCTGCGAACAACCAAGGATTTTCCATAGGTCACCCCACCGTGAAAGAGAGAAAATCGGCGTCTAGATTTGATTTTGCGGAACCGCATACGCCAGAGAAAGAAAAAGACGAAGCATTCACTGGCTGGTTCACCGAAAGCCAGAGATTTGGCAGATGTTTTCGGTGTTTCGATGCTTGCAGGTCCGCGTGCCGGTAACCGCGCTTCACGCGTGATTTATTCCGACGAAGCCGGCTGCATAACGATGCGAACACTTTGCTTCGCGCGCCGCTCCGCGCGATTGGGCCTACAGCAGAATCGACAAGCTTGCAAACTAAAAATGAAGTGGGACAGGTTAAAGCCCCGTGTCCAATTCGCGTGAAGCCCACGCAACAAGATGAACAGAGAATCGCTAAATTGCGGGGAATTCCACAAGTGGTGTTGCGTCTAGTTCCCTGAGTTTTAGAATGAGACTAGGTAACTAAATGTCTCTTTCAGAGGTCGAACCTTGCTTACTGAAGCCGAAGTCCAAAAGAATTTTCGCAAACTTTTCACCAACGCTGAAGTGTCTGAAGAATCACTCGAGAAAGCGGAAAACCTGATCGACCAACTTCGATTCGAAAGTCCGCTTCGCCACCGACTCACAGAAGAGTTGGATGAGATTCGAAAAATCACTGTAAGCAGCAAGTAGCTGATCTGATCAGTCACTGATCAAAATCGACAATCTGACGCGCAAAACAAAAGCCGCCTCAAACGAGGCGGCTCTTTTTATGTCTTCAGCCAATGTACGGAACCCTTACGGGCCTAGCGACTAGCGATTCAGTGTGAAGCCAAAGGTCAAACCTGTCAGCAGCAGGCTTTCGCTTTGATTGATTGGTCCGCGACCAATTCCGTCAGCGAGGTAGATGATCTCGCCACCAACGTTCACAGCAAATCCTTGGGTAAGCTCGAACGCCAGGTCGACGTTCAGTTCACCACCGTAGACGAAGGTGTCGTGCGAATCGAAGGTGTGTTCTTGAGTTGACTCTTGAACCAGCGAAGCTCCAGATTCCGCAACACCAGTCAGAACAGCTGTCGCGTCATACGTCGCGGTGAAGTTCTCAGATTGCTCTTCGTTGCTGGCAATCGTTTCCTTCACTTGGTGGTTCCAGAATCCTAGACCCCGAATATCACTGCTAACCTGCCATCGACCACGCTTCCATCGAGAACGCATACCCAGCTGGCCACCGAACAGATCGTTGTCTGTCGTAATGATTGCTTCCCGATAGTTGAAGTTGATACGACGAATCAACTGGAAGTTCGTTGAGAGATCAGGAACGGCTGGAAGCGTAGTTGGGAAGTTCAGGTCTTCAAAGTTGTTGAAGACATCCGTGCGGTCCGCGATGTCACGAATTCGTGCGTAACGCAGACCGATGAACGGTTCCACGATGGTGCCGCGAGGCGTCGGAGCCAATCGCCAGACTTTGTTTCCTTCGAAGCCCCACATCTTGACACTGTTAATCGTCGCGAAGGTGGGTCCGAAAGGCTCGCCGTCAAGCCGAACCGCATCGTCGTTGTTCGTATCGATATTGTCGAAGTCAACTCGCACATCCGGGCTGTCCAGCTTGCGAGCAACAAACCACAACCCAGTGCCTTCTTCAGAGATCCAGCCAAAGTCGAAGCGGTTACCCCATGCGAGGTCGCCGTGCAGGCTGCCCACTTCGTTTGCTTGATAGGTGCTGAAGATCAGCTGGCTGGCGATTGGGTTACCAGCATCAGGATTCGGGTCGTAAGACAGTCGTCCCGATTCAGTGGGTCGACTGACATGGAGGGCGGTTCGGGTGTACCCGAAGAACCAGCCCGAGTTGAGTGGCCTGTCGGGGCACTCGCAATGGATGGGTTCAAACCAGCAAGTGTCCAGGTCACAAAATGGATCGTAGAGGCCTGTGAAGTCAGAGAAGTCATCACCAGTATGCAGGAACCCCGGTTCTTGCGCTTGAGCAGAGCCCAGCAGAACCGCAAGCGATAAAACGGTGATCGTTACCAGCGTTCGATGTAGCGACATGATCGGAATTCCAAATCATTGGCTGAATGCTATCGCGCACCGCACAGTGCGGGTCGCGTCCGTGCCGGTAGTATCGGTACTACCCCTCGTTAAAGTTGAGTAAGTCTGTGAAGCAATGACGAAAAACGGGGTTCTGCGACATCTGCAGGCCCAGCTTTCGGGTAAACAGGTATGATTGAGAGCAACGACAACCACCGCCGAACAAAAACCTTCGTCGACGTAAGTCGTTGCCAGAGAAACAGTAACCAGATCGTGACTCACTCACGGGATTGCCTGCAGATACCAATGCGGCCGCCGGCAGGAATACTGTAAAAAATCGTCCGCTTCGTTTGGCTCCGCCCAATTTGCAGCAAGGATCAGCGAACTCTTATGAACAAAAACTGTCTCCAATCCGCGCGAGCGTCTCTTCCCAGACTCGCCATTTATCTGTTTGTCGCCGTTACGCTAGCGTGCTGCCACGATCGCCCAGCTCTAGCTCAGGCAGTGAAAGAGCCTACCTCCACAAAGGCAACTCAAAAGGCGAGCAAGAAGCAAGCAAAGGAGTCCAGCGATAGCCCGTACATGCGGATCTTGCGCAACGACGACGACGACCCCATTGCCATGCAGACGTCGATCGTTTCGTTTCGCCCCAAGGGTGCCAGCAAGAATGTAGTCGTTGACCTGATCGGTGCGGTGCACGTTGCGGACAAGTCGTACTTTCGCAAGCTGAACAAGGCCTTCAACCAGTACGACGCATTGCTGTATGAACTGGTCGCCCCCAAAGAAGCCAATGTGCCGAACGGAGGAAACTCGCAACATCCAGTCGGTCAAATGCAGCAAGGCATGAAATCAATGCTGCAACTGGCCTACCAGTTAGAAGAGATCAATTACCGGCGACGCAACTTCGTGCACGCGGACATGTCTCCTGATGAATTCGCTCGCGTGATGGGCGAACGCGACGAATCATGGCTCCAGATGATGTTGAAGATGATGGGCGCTGCTATGGCCTCTCAGGGAGCAGGTGGCAAGAGCAACGACGCAGACTTGCTGTTTGCGTTGTTTTCTGATCGAAACGAACGAGCACTCCGCCTGAAACGCGTGATGGCCACTCAGTTCAGCGACTTAGAGTCCACCATGGGCGTATTGGAAGGCGAAAAGGGATCGACCATCATTGGAATGCGTAACCAAAAGGCCCTGGACGTTCTGCAGCGAGAGTTGAAACGCGGCAAGGAGCGAATCGGAATCTTCTACGGCGCGGGGCACTTGCCAGATATGGAAGAGCGCATGGCAAAGCGATTCAACATGTATCCCGACACCAAGAACATCCGCTGGCTTACCGCGTGGGATATGTCAAAGTAGCCAGCCGTGCTCAGCCAATGTTCAGCCACCTAGCACTGCTGGGGCAAGCCAGCAGCGGCACATCACGGAGAGCTAACGTAAAAAGCTTCGGCGAACTAAAACGACAAGCCGTTCGCCGCGGCTGCGAACTAGTCGGCGCCGCTAACTGGTCGGCATCCGAAGAGCCCATTGGATGCCGGCTTTCAACATCGCTTGAAACCACTCCTGTCCGAAATCGTTGGGGTGGCCGAGCGACGTGTAAAAGGACCGGCCACCGTTTTTATGGATGTAGGTCCAAGTAACGGGCTCATGCGGCTTCCGATCTCCGACGCGGCCCATCATCAGTACGTTAGCACCCGGACGAAGCGGTGAAGTCTTATACAGCCAGGACGTCGTGAGCACTTCATCTGTCGAGAGCATTGGCC
>CAYQMZ010000385.1:6872-7497 GCA_964418725.1 uncultured Pirellulaceae bacterium | reverse complement strand
GCACTGCCGGTCCCGATCGAAACGTTGGATTTCGAAGACTTCGAAGCCAACGGCACCAACAGAATCGTCGACGGCGTGCAAGGCAAGGCCGTGCAACTTTCCGGCGACGATGGCGTCAACCTAAAGAAGGGCAACTTTCACCGATATGATCCGTTCTCGGTATCCTGCTGGGTGAACGTCCCCGAACAGAAAGAGCGTGCCGTTGTCTTTCATCGCTCGCGTGCTTGGACCGACGCAGGCAGCCGCGGCTACCAGCTACTCCTAGAAGACGGCAAGCTAAGCTGGTCGCTTATCCACTTTTGGCCTGGCAATGCGATCCGGGTGCGTGCAAAGTCCGCCATGCCGATTAAGGAATGGCACCACGTCACGGTAACCTACGACGGATCCAGCAAAGCCACAGGACTGCAAATCTATCTCGATGGCCAACAAGTCGAGACGGAAATCGTTCGAGACAACCTGTATCGCGAAATCACTGGCGGCGGCAACGATCACATCACGATCGGGCAGCGATTCCGTGACATCGGACTAACCAATGGACTGGTCGACGAATTCAAGATATTCGACTACGAGCTCAGGCCCACAGAAGTCCAAATGGTCTGCGATCCCGATAGTCGCGATGCACTCT
>CAYQMZ010000385.1:4720-6862 GCA_964418725.1 uncultured Pirellulaceae bacterium | reverse complement strand
ATCGGATGCTCGCAAGGAGCAACGCGAGAAGCTTCGCGAGGCTCGCAAGAAACTATGCGAAAAACAGGGCAGCTACCGTGAAATCATGGTGATGCAAGAAATGGCCCAGACTCGTGAGACCTACGTGCTCGGGCGAGGTGCGTACGACAATCGCCAGGAGCAAGTTGTCGCTCAGACGCCAGCCGCCTTGCCCGCCATGCCTGAATCACTTCCCAAAAACAGACTGGGATTGGCAAAGTGGCTGACGTCGCCCAACCATCCGTTGGCCGCGCGAGTCATCGTCAATCGCATCTGGCAAATGATGTTTGGTCAAGGTCTTGTTCGGACACCAGAAGACTTCGGCAGCCAAGGACAACTCCCCACGCACCCGGAATTGCTCGATTGGCTATCTCGGGACTTCATCGACAGCGGCTGGGATATCAAACGACTCATCAAACAAATAGCCTTATCCAAGGCTTACCGGCAATCGTCCGTTGCCACCCCGGAACTTCTTGAACTTGATCCAGAAAACGAGCTGTACGCACGCGGTGCGAGCTACCGCTGGCCAGCCGAGATGCTGCGAGATCAAGCCCTTGCCGTCAGTGGTTTGTTGGTCTCCAAAGTTGGTGGCCCGCCGGCAAAACCGTATGAACTGGAGGTCTCCTTTAAACCGATGAAGCCAGATTCAGGAGACGGCCTGTATCGTCGCAGCGTTTACACGTTTTGGAAACGCACAGGGCCGGCGCCAGCCATGATGGCGCTCGATGCAGCAAAACGAGACGTCTGTCGCGTACAGCGCAGCCGAACATCTTCTCCGCTGCAAACATTAGTACTCATGAACAGCCCGCAGTTTGTTGAAGCATCCCGTGGACTGGCCGAAATAGCGATCAAGCAATCCAGCTCACTCGAAGAGCAACTTGGCATGATCTTCCAAACACTCACCAGCCGCACGATTGAGGCCCATGAACTGCAGATACTAAAGGAACTGCACAGTGAACAACTTGCCAAGTTTCAATCCAACGCCAAGTTGACCAAGAATTACCTGGCCATCGGACAACCGACTCCCAAAGAGGCAGCCCCTTCTAAGGATGCCGAATCCGAATCTCAACAGACACCGCACCATGACTTGGCCGCACTGACGGCAGTCGCTAACACGCTCTTCGGTCTCGACGAGTGCATGATGAAACGCTGATCAGCACCGACCAACCACATTCAACTGAAGCACAACACATGACAGTTCACCCAAAATGCACCGGACACGAGTCGCTACTCGGGATGAGTCGCCGTCAATTGCTTGGACAATTTGGCATGGGCCTAGGCTCCATCGCCTTAGCCACACTGTCCGACAAGGAAGCGGCAGCCACTTCCACACCAGGCACTCTACCTGCGCTCCATCAATTCGGCCGCGCGAAACGGATCATTTACCTTTTCCAAGCTGGCGGTCCATCACAACTGGAACTGTTCGACCACAAACCAACACTCCGCGAGAAGCATGGGATGGAGCTCCCAGACTCTATCCGCAAAGGGCAACGACTGACGGCAATGAGTGGCAACCAGGCCAGCCTGCCCTTGGCCGGTACGCCGTTTAAGTTCTCGCAGCACGGCGAGGCTGGAACTTGGATGAGCGAGGTTCTGCCGTTCCAATCTAAAATCGCCGACGACATTTGCGTCATTAACTCGATGCATACCGAAGCGATCAACCACGGCCCCGGCGTGACATTCATGCAAACGGGATCACAATTCCCTGGGCGTCCCAGCATGGGCGCGTGGCTTAGCTACGGATTGGGCACGGAAAACAGCAACCTCCCTGCCTTCGTCGTGATGGTCACCAAGAACAAAGGTGGACAGCCGTTGGTCGCCAGACTTTGGGGCAGCGGCTTCTTACCTGCACAACATCAGGGCGTACGATTCCGCGCGGCGAAAGATCCAGTTCTGTACCTAAACAACCCGGATGGAATCACGGTCGACTCGAAGCGTTCCATGCTTGACGCGTTGCAAAAACTGCATCGCATCCAGATCGAAAAGACTTCAGATCCACGGCTCGAGTCCCGGATTGCTCAGCACGAACTGGCCTTTCGCATGCAGCAGTCCATCCCAGAAGCCACCGATATCAATAGCGAACCCGAGCACATTCTGAAGATGTACGGCCCCGACGCCAAAAAG
>CAYQMZ010000385.1:2260-4710 GCA_964418725.1 uncultured Pirellulaceae bacterium | reverse complement strand
CTTTGCCGCCAATTGCATCTTGGCTCGCCGTTTGGCTGAACGTGGCGTGCGATTTGTACAACTGTATCACCAAGGCTGGGACCAGCACGGCGGAGTCAAAGGAGGCATTTCAAACCAGTGCAAAGAAACCGACCAACCGTCGGCTGCCCTGATCCAAGACCTCAAGCAGCGAGGGATGTTGGAAGACACGTTGGTCGCTTGGGGTGGCGAATTCGGCCGTACCAATTACTGCCAGGGCAAACTGAATGGAGACAACTTTGGGCGTGATCACCATCCACGGTGTTTTTCGATGTGGATGGCGGGCGGCGGAATCCGCGGCGGCATGACCTGGGGTGAGACAGACGAATTTGGCTACAACGTTGCCAGTGACGGCGTGCACGTTCACGACATGCAGGCAACGATCTTGCATTTGATGGGCATTGACCACGAACGCCTGACGTACAAATATCAAGGGCGTCGCTTCCGACTCACCGATGTTCACGGCGAAGTCGTCGATCAGATTATTGCCTGAAAAGCATTGTACCGACGGGCTACCGACGTAGGCCCAAAACCTACATCCCTCGAGCCAGCCGCCACTCGGTCTTCTGCATTTGAAAACGGCTCCCCGAAAGCCAATCGCAAACTCGGTTTTTCCAATCGCTGTTCTTGGCGTTCGTTTTCACGCGTATTTGTGGATGTTCCTTACCGACCGCCTTTCTACAGGCTCGGGAACATCGCGGACATTTGTGCGTTCACACCACTCATGCCCTCAGCGGTTCTTATCGTGAAGTAGAGTTGTTTCGAATCCACCTCGCTAATCTATGCCAGTGCCAAGCCACCATGCTCGCCAATCGACCGACGCAACGGCTGCTGAACTGGATTATTGGCAGCTATGCGCATCAGCGGCTGTCTCGCCGCCCTGAGCTTCAGGCACATTTAGCTGTCTGCACGTCTCTACTGGCTGTCCTCGCAAATCTTGCAACGATCCTCTTCGCGCGGGATACGATTCCGCCCGCAGTCTTGCGAATTTCGTATTTGACGTTAATCCTTTTCGCCAGTGTCGTTCCCATCTATCGATGGTTAGGCCCTAGATGGCCAGGGGCAATTGAGTTCGCCAACAATCTGATCCCCGGCACACTATTCCTCTTCTGCACCTACAGCGCCCTGACGCTGGGTGGACAACTATCGCTGACGGCAATCTATGCGGGCTCGATCCCCGTCTTGTCAACGATGATCTGCCGGCGCCCTTTCAGTTGGCTCTGGTCGGTCCTAATGATCGTCGTGCTGACAATCAGCATGTTCATTGAACCAGCGCAGGAATTTGAATCCTCGTCCTGGCTGACGCTGGCTGGTGGTATCACGATGGTGATTCCAACGCTTCTCAGCATGCTAATGAATCGGTCGGATTGGGAGAACGCACTCGACAATGCGGCCAACGCGAGAAAGCGATTGAGAGACAAACACGAAGACCAACGCATTCTAGATCGCTGGCTGGCCGCATACGAACGACAGGAGAGTCTTGGTCTGATGGCTGGCCGCGTTGCACACGATCTCAACAATTTGCTGACAGCGGTAATGACCAGCGTCGAACTGGCCAAGCTTGCCGCAACTCGTGGGCAACTTGACGATGTACTAAGCTCGGTGGACACGATCGAACATGCGGCCCGCAGCGCGGGAGAACTGTCTTCGCAGTTACTCAACTACACGGGCAAGCAGCATCACACACTTGTGCGAGTTCCATTATCGGAACGCATGCCGACAGCCATGACACTCGCGCAGGCAGCGAGCCCTCCCAAGACACAGGTCACGTTAGAGACCGCGCCGGATGTTTGTGTTGAAGGTGACGCGACCCAACTAGACCAAGTGATCGTCAATTTGGTACGTAATGCCGCGCAGTCTTACGAACCCAATACAGGTTTAGTGGAATTAACCCTGCATCGTGTCAATTCGCCAACCACCATTCGTTGCACCATCGGCGAGTCCTTGCCGCCGGGACATTACGCACGATTGCGAGTCCGCGACTTTGGTGCCGGCATCGCATCTGAAAAGGTCGAGCGAATCTTCGAGCCATTCTTCAGCGAGAGCACTTGCGGAAAAGGACTAGGCTTGGCCGCGGTGAGCGGCATCGTTTCGGCGCACGGTGGCGGGATCGTGGTGGAATCGCAGCTTTCGATGGGTACGACTTTCTCTGTCTTCCTTCCGATGGCAGCGATCGAAGACAGTGACGAAGCCGTTGAGGTTACGACCGCCGAGCTGCCGCTCGACTCGACGGGACAAATCCTAATTGCCGACGACGAACGGGCGGTCCGAGAAACACTGGCCCGACTGCTTCGCAACATGGGTCACGACGTTCTGCTGGCAGAGAATGGCCAGCAAGCACTAGAAGTGTTCAACCACCACGAGACGATCGTGGCTGTAATTCTTGACATCTCCATGCCGGTCATGGATGGCTACGAGGCCCTCTCTGGGAT
>CAYQMZ010000385.1:0-2250 GCA_964418725.1 uncultured Pirellulaceae bacterium | reverse complement strand
TGTTTGCACCAAGGGACCATACAAGAACTTTCGCTATCGCGTGGAAGCAAAGATTAACGACGGAGGCAACTCGGGCGTCTACTTCCGTACCAAGCGTAAGCCCGGATTCATGGATGGCTACGAGGCCCTCTCTGGGATTCGCCAGCAGAGCCCTCACATCCCAGTGCTGCTGATATCTGGTTACGCAAGTTCATATCGCTCTGCGGTGAATGAGGACTATTTCACGGAGTTTCTCACCAAACCCTTTGCGGCGGCGGACCTTGAGAACCGATTGAGCCTGATGGGCGTGAATGCGGCCATTAACAGCTGAGCGACCGCAAATTCCGTCTTATAACGACAAAAACGCCAAAGCGTCAAAACTGCCGAACTCACGCTATTGACACCGAGTCTCAGTATTGTTTTACTCTGGTGCAGCGGCATTGGCCGCATCCCAAAGAACAAGCCAGCCACCGCATTTGACGTCAGCCAGCCAGTTCGAGGAACCGATTTCCCCGATCAAGGTACGTCTGATGTCAAAAAAACCTTCCCATCTGTATCGGCGACGTGGTTTTACGCTGATCGAATTGCTTGTTGTTGTCGCCATCATCGCAATGCTGGCAAGCCTCCTGCTCCCAGCAGTCCAAGCCGCTCGTGCGGCAGCCCGTCGAATTCAGTGCGGTAACAATGTTCGCCAACTTGGACTGGCACTCAACAACTTCGAGTCGGCCAACGCTCATTTTCCAGCCAGTTGGAAAGGCGCTCGAAACATGGAGGGAAGTGTCGACGGATGGTCAGCATCCGCTCAGCTCTACCCGTTCATGGAAGAGGGAGCGTTGTTCTCGCACGTCGACTACGACCGCAGCTACAACGACGCGAAACTGCCATCGGGTTTGCCTCTCGGTTCGGCACGCGTTGCCACACTGATCTGCCCTGACGAGCCAGGTGACCGAGTCCGAATCAAGAACGACGTTCCAACTTACTATCCGCTGAACTACGGCGTGAACGTTGGAGTCTGGTTCGTTTTCGACCCTGAAACTGGAAAAGGTGGCCCGGGAGCAGCGTACCCCAACAGTCGCCTGAAGAGTGGAAAGTTCATTGATGGCATGAGCAAAACCATTGCCTTCTCCGAAGTGAAGGCGTGGAACCCGTACTTCCGCAACGCAGCACACGACGACCCGCAGCCTGTCGCTGCCGATCAAATTGCGTCACTAGCTGGCGACTTCAAAACGAACAGCGGGCACACAGAGTCGCTGGACGGAAGAGCTCACCAAACCGCAGTTACAGGCCTTTTCGGCCCCAACACCAAGGTTCCGTTCATCAACGACGAGCTCCTGCACGACGTCGACTGGACCAACCAGCAAGAAGGAAAGTCAGCCACCGTAGCTACCTACGCCGCGGTCACATCCCGAAGCCACCACGGTGGTGGCGTGAATATCGTGCGAATGGACGGCTCCGTTCAGTTTGTGACCGACGGCATCGACCTACCGGTGTGGCAGGCCATGTTCACACGTAACGGCAGCGAAGTTACCACTTCCAACTAACGAACACGTTCATACGTCAAAACCAGATCGAGCTTGAGGCCGCCGAGTCAATGAACTCGGCGGCCTTTTTTACTAGGTACCTCAGACTTACCCCGGTTTAACGGCCTCGTAAGCGAATCGAATTGACCACGTCAGAACCAGTGCAGGCGTGCTAGACTATCAGCACGTTCGAGCAAGTTTCGCTGGAGGCTTTCGTGCTTGATTTATTCCCATGGCTCGTTGCCATGGTTGTGCTTATCGGATGTTCGGCTTTTTTTTCTGCCAGCGAGGCTGCGTTATTCTCGTTACGCCCCTCCGACCGCCGAACTATGGCGGAAGGCAGCACTGCACAGCGGACCGTCGCCAGCCTCCTTAGCGACCCGGAACGCGTACTCTCCGCGGTTCTATTCTGGAATCTGGTCGTCAACATCGCGTACTTCGCGATTGCGTCGATTATCGAGCAGCGGTTACCTGACGGCACATCCCTGGTCTGGCCGCTCCGGATAGGCTCGCTGCTGATGATTATCTTCTTCAGCGAAATGCTGCCGAAGACCTTCGCGGTCCTACTTTCACATCAACTAGCAGCAGCACTCAGCCTACCGCTCTCCGTCTTCGTCCGCGGCGTTGACCCCATCATGCCGACGCTGCGATTCGTGATGCTCGTGTCACGGCGGTTGCTGTGGCCCGGCTTTCAAACCGAGGAGACCCTGGCCACTGCAGATCTCGAAAGAGCAATCGAATTGTCTACTGA